>JABIZW010000197.1 GCA_018666295.1 Halieaceae bacterium | reverse complement strand
GTCGCCCTGCGACTCCGGCATATCCATATCCATGCTCTCGTCCAAGGTCGCCTCAGGTTCAGCTGCGGCTAGTCGAGCAAGGTTTGGGTAGTCTTTAATCATATTGGCGCCAAGAAGTGGCTTGTAGGCCCCTTGGTGACAAGTTTCACAGTTAACTTTTTGTGCGTCGCCGAGCGCCCCGAGACGGTGAGGCGGCAACCAATCAGTGGTCGGCTCGACGTACTTGTTGTTCATTTCTCGCACCATACGAATGCCGTGCCACGCACGCACTCGAGTTGGCGCGCTCTCATCCCAAGAGAAGAAGGCGCGTGAGTTGTGGCAGTAGGTGCAATTGACGCCGAGTGAATCGGAGAAGTGCATCATCAGGCTATAGCCCCACTCAGACTCTTTCATTGATACGCCGCCGCCGTCACGCAACGCGGTGGTACCTGCGTGTCGTCCGTTGCGATCATCAAGCAGGTACGGTGTGAAGGGGTCTACGGGCAAAGAGCTCAAACCCGCCGCGACTGACGACACGTTTTGCATTTGATTTTTCATGCCACTGGCAACTTTGTGTCCGGGGTTGATGTTCCAGACATACTCAGGAACATTTTTGCCGCGGTGGCAGGTATAACAAGTCACACCTGCACCACCGACGTGTTGATCCCAGTTCTCGTTCGCGTTTTGGGTCATTTGGATCATGACGCGAGCGACTTTCTTGGTGTATAGGGTGTCGGCTTCAAATCCCTCGCCCGCGACGTGGCAGTAGTTGCAGCCTTCCTCTGGAGAGACCCATTGTGTGACTGCGACCATCAGACGTGTAAATTCGCCGACGGAGAGGTCACCCAGAACCTGTACGTTTTTATAGATATCACTGGCTTTTGGACCCACGGCAGGGACCGCAGGAATCGCGTCGGGCACAACGTTTTTGTCGGCCACGTCCTGGAGTCGATCGGGGTCATACAAACCTTCCATGCCTGTTCCACGATAGCCCCATTGGCTAGACTCGGGTGGGGGCATCTCGCAACCACCTAAGAGCAGTGCAGTACCCAGACCGACAGTGGTCAGTAGTTTGGTCGTTAGCGTTTTCATTGCGCACCCCCTGTCATGAGCGGATCGACGACGGCTTCGCCGACCATTGGATAGATGGGAACGAGCCCATGCTTCATACCCCATAGGTACCAGTTCTCAACGACGGTGCCTGTTAGGATGATGCCGATACCGCCGGTGACGCAGGTCAGTACGCCAAACCACCAGGCCCATTTGTGTATCGATTCCATGGAGGCGTTGAAGCCCATGGTCCATCTCCAGAACAACGCGCCTCGTTCTGCGCCAGTACCGCGGTCTGTAATTTGATCGATCTCGCGGTCAGCCCCGTAGCGACTGGTCGCTAAAATGGTGGCGCCGTGCATTGCAAACAGTACCGCCGATCCGTAGAGGAAGAAGATGCTCCACATGTGGAAGGGGTTGTAGAAGAGGTTGCCGTAGCGCAACGAGAAGGCGGCGGTCCAGTCAAGGTGAGGGAAGATGCCGAATGGAACGGCCTCGGCCCAGCTACCCATCAGGATCGGGCGTATAAAGCCGAGGACTAAATAAAGCCAAATTGCCGCTGCAAATGCCCATGCCATGTGATTACCCATGCCAAGGTTCTGTGCAAGTGCGAAGGTTCTGTACCACCACAGCATGATCGACATGGTTAGGAATGCACCGGCAATCAGCCACCATCCACCGTCATTAAGTGGTGGGAAAGAGAGTCCATACTGCGGGCCGGGTGGCTCCAGTGCCAGCCAAGGCAGTTGACGAATGAACTCGATTGGATCCCAGTTGACTGAGGCAAACATGTTCATGCCAATAATGAGGAAGGCGAGCGTCCCCATGCAAAATGCTGCGACACCCACGGGACCAAGATAAATGGGTCCAATTTGAGCGTCACCTATCTTACCGGCCCAGTAGCTGTGCGTTAGGATTCCAGAGCGGTCATCGTCCGTGTTTTCAACAGGGACACCAGCATAGTCCGGTGCAGAGACCTGAACTTGTGTAAATATATTTTGATATTCAATCATCGTAATCGTCCCCTAATCAATACCAGATAGGCAGTGTGAGCCACCAGTTCCACCATTCGGGCCATCCTCGTGTCCAGAAGGGGCCACTAATGACGATGCAAACTGCGCTCCAGAATGCGGCGGATACGGCGACGAACATGCCGAGTCGGTGGATCCCAAGCGCGCCGATGGAGTAGCCAATGTCGTCTCGGAAATAAGTGTTTTCATGTTCTCCAGTCTTCACTGTCTCGCCGTCTCGCGGATTGGTCACCATGAGAATTAACGAGCCGTGCATGGAGAGCGCAAGGGCGGTGGTGAAGAAGAAGGTCACCGCAAGCATGTGTGCTGGGTTGTAGTGGAAGTGCAAAAACTGATAGCCCACATTTGAGACCCAGTCGAGGTGGCTCATGATGCCGTAGGGGAAGCCATGTCCCCAAGCGCCCAACAACATGGGCCGAATAATCACTAGGGTGACATAGGCCAGAACCGCGAATGAAAAAGCGAAAGGCACATGAAGTCCCATACCCAGTTTCCGCGAAATCTCAACTTGGCGAAGGATCCAGGAGACGAAGGCTCCGGTGGCACAAATAGTAATGATTTGCCATAGCCCGCCGTCTTTCAATGGCGCCAAGCCCAGACCGTACGACAGGTCTGGTGGTGCGATACTGATCTGCCAGATATTCCACGTGTCGCCCAGCGCCGCACCGTAGAAAATGAGTGCAGTTCCTGTAACAGCGAAGAATAGAGTCGTTATTCCGAAGAATCCGACGTAGAACGGGCCCATCCAGAAATCGAAAAGATCTCCGCCGAGTAGGGTGCCCCCCCGGACTCGATACTTTTTCTCAAAGCTCATCATCGACATTGCATACTTCTCCCTTCCGAGCGATATTTGCTCATCTCTTTCGGTCCGTATTGGCTATTTGGACCGAGTTATTCATCAACAAGCCCGAGGGCTTGGAGCCATACGTTGTTAAATTCGCATAAAGGCGTAGGGCGCAACGCTACTTGCGGCGCGTTTGGCCTCTTGCCAGCAGTTCAGTTCATGCTGACGCACCAGTTTCAGGCGATTCACCGCTGCCTGACCTAAAAACCACACAAACATAGTGAGAAAGAGCATTCGAAACTGCAGGTGCTCCCAAACTGTTTTTCGCTCAGTATTGCGCTTCGTTGTGGTCATCATTCCTCCCGTCATCGGCTGTTGCCGTGGCGTATTGTTGTAATTCTTAGGGCTCATACAGCGCTCCTGAGTTGCAGGTCGTGACCCGCATCTAGAACGTGTACTGAGTTCACAAACTTGGATTCATCTGCGCGTGCTGCTTGCTCGGCGGTATCCCGCAGTTTTTTTGCCGCAGAGATACGGACCAAAATGGGTTGTTGCTCAATGATCTGGTCGAGTAACGCCTGAGCATCGTCGAGCCACGGCATATTTGCGCGCGTTGGGGTCGCGACCGTTTGATCAAGATCGGTACCTAACGGCAAGATATTAAAGAGCGCGTCAAAAAGGGCGTTGCAGACTTCTTGAATCAGGTAGCAGGCACCGGAATACCCCATAAAGGGCGTTCCCGTGTGTCTACGTATAATGGTTCCCGGCAGTGAAGCGGGGATAAACATACTTCTGTTTCCCGCTTCCGCCGCGTACATACGCTCGTTGTAGCCACCAAATAGGATCAGTGGACCGGTTTCGTAGATCGCAGCTCTCACTTCCTGGTTGTCAGGCTTGACGCCTGCCTTACGTGAAAAGTGAAATGCGCAAGGTAGGCCAAGGTCTTCTTCAAGGAAGTGCCTGAGGCCACGGGTGTAAGTCTCGGTAGCGACAACGCCAAAACTCGCCGTTGCGAAGAAATCCTGAGTGACAGAGCGCCAAAGGTCCCAAACGGGCTTCAGAGTGGTCATCTTTTCTTGTGCAATAAAGGGCTCGGGATCGATCTCCAAGAGCTCTCCGAGCATTCGCAAGAATTTGGTGGTGCTGTCGAGACCAATCGGCGCTTGTAAGTAGGGTTTATCGAGCGTTTCACAGAGCTTCCGACCAAACTCACGATACATGCAAATGTTGACTGCCGCGTCGTCGAGCTTGGGAATGTCGTTAAGATGGCAGCCAAGAGGGAAGACGAGATTGACCTCGACGCCTATTCCGGCGAGAAGTCGTTGAATCTCCGCGAGATCGGACCAGGTGTTGAAGTAACCGTAGGCGGGACCAATGATATTGACCTTTTTTGTGGGTGCTTCCTCGGTTTTCTTCTTGGCTTTTTTCTTCTTAGTCGCACCGTATTGCTCCCAAAGCCAGACGAGGGCTCGATCGGCACTTTGCCACTGATCTTCGTCAATAGTTCGGGGTAAAAACCGCTTAATATTCGTGTCCGCAGGTGTCACCCCACCGCCGATCATCTCTGCGATCGAGCCGGTGACCACAACGGAAGGCTTTTTGGGGTCTAAGGTCTGGTGCGCGCGGCGAAGCGCGCCCTCAGTGCCGTGTTGCCCGAGTTCTTCCTCAGCAAGGCCCGTCACTACAATGGGCAACTCGTGCGGTGGCAACCCATCCGTATAGTGTAAAACAGAGGTCACTGGAAGATTTTCACAGCCCACAGGACCGTCGATAATAACTTGCAGGCCCTTTACTGCCGTGAAAACGTAGACAGAGCCCCAGTAGCCGCCAGCGCGATCGTGATCGAGTACCAGCATTAGCAGGCACCCCCGACGCCCGTTCTGGCGATGATTTCGGGTGTCCAAACACCACTGGTAGGTCCTTTTCCGACGCCCTCAAAAAACTCTTCCATCGCGAGCATGCGTGGTTGGTTGGCAAGGGCGGAGTTAATGACCTGAGCCACCGAGCCGGCCCCTGCAGCACCCATGAGTGGACGCGCGGAGATTAAGTTAGTGAAGTACAAGCTGGGAATAGCGAGCTCTTTCGCTTTTTGAACCACGGGGGTTGTGCCAATAACAAGATCGGGCTTGAACACCTCCATCGCAATCAGGTCGTCTTCAAGTGAGGCTCGGAACTTGACGGATACGCCACGTGCTTCTAGCCACTCGGCATCGAGAGCGGAAAACTCTGTTTTTGGACAGGCCGATCCGACGTAGGCCACGTCGGCGCCGCTTTCGATCAGGAGCCGGGCAACCAAAAGCTCTGACCCTTCATAGCCCGACAGTGTGATCTTCGCGTCGATAGGGTTGTTGTCAAGTGCCGCACGAATGGCGCTCTTTTGTGTGCTGATGGCTGCATCAATTGATGCGCGATCCGTACCGAGTAACTCGCCCATGGCCTCAAGCCATGCGGCTGTACCCTCGACACCCACAGGTGCAGAGCCGATGAGCGGCCGTCCAGCGGCTCTAAATTGACGGGCTGTCGCGGTGTAGAATGGGTGAATCATCGCAGCAGCTTCGCAGTCTAGCGCGGCATACAGCTCTCGCCACTCGCGCGTTGGGACCACGGGGCCTGCAGCGGCTCCTAAAGCGTCTAAAAGGCGGTCAATAGTGATGGCGTCGACGGGGAACATTTCGCCCACCAGCGCCACTGTCGCTTTCGTTTGCTCGGGGTCGCTTTGGGTGGGGCGCGCAACGGGGCCGGCTTTAATCTCTTCACTTGCGTATTCGAGCATGGCTCCAGCGAGCACGTCTTTTGCCTCAGCATGTGTCGGTACGCCAAATCCAGGCACATCAATGCCCACAATACGAACACCATTGATTTCTTTGGGTAGCAGTTCTAGTGGAACGCCAGAGGCCGTCGGGACACAGAGGTTAATAATGACAATGGCATCATTTTTCTCGGGATCGGCGAGGTCGTGAACAGCCTCTCGAATATCTTCAAAAAGTTTTCCTGTGACGAGAGACTCAGAGTCAAACGGCACATAGCCGACCGTGCGTTTCGCGCCATAGAAGTGTGAGGTAAAGGTCAGTCCATACACACAGCACGCCGAACCGGATAGTACGGTCGCAGTGCGACGCATTCGGAGGCCCACACGCAAAGACCCAAACGCAGGGCACATACTCTGTGGTTGGTCGTGCGGACCTTTTGGGTAGTCTTCGGCAAATTGAGCCATCAGCTCGGTTTTGCCCGAGGCACTGGCAGCTGCAGCAAGCTTTTCAGCGCCAGCGTGGCAACCCAGGTCCTGGGTCTCGATGATGTCAGCCTCAGATGCTGTCATAAACGACCTCAAGGCTTGGTTTGTTGAGGGTCTCTGCGCTGCACAGGTCCGAAAGTGTTGCGGGTTGCAGGACGACGTCGCGGCCCACAGTATCCGAATCAAATAACCCCAGTAATTCGTCTTGCGTCATTGGCATTGGTCGATGTGGCGAGGATTCGCCAGCATTTTTGGCAAGGTCAGCGAAGAGCGAGCCCCATTCGCCGTCCGGATGACCGATAATTTCGTAGCTTGCGCTCTTGCGCCGAATGTCTTCGTTGGCAGGTATAGCGGCAAGTTCAGGAATGCCGACTGCCTTGCAGAATGCCTGTGCTTGGCCTTCGCCATCGTCTTTGTTGATGACCATGCCGGCAACACCGACATTGCCACCGAGTTTTCTAAAGTATTCGACAGCGGAGCACACGTTATTCGCTACGTAGAGCGATTGAAGGTCATTTGATGCAACGACAATCACCTTTTGACACATGTCGCGTGCAATTGGGAGCCCAAAGCCGCCACAAACCACATCGCCTAAGAAATCAAGAAGAACGTAGTCGAAATCCCAGTCGTGGAAGCCGAGCTTTTCGAGTGTTTCGAAGCCATGAATGATGCCGCGGCCACCACAGCCTCTGCCCACTTCTGGCCCGCCAAGCTCCATGGCGTAAACACCGTCTCGCTTAAAGCAAACGTCTTCAACGCGACACTCTTCCCCAGCGGCTTTTTTAGCCGAAGCTGTCTCGATGATGGTGGGGCAGGCTTTACCGCCAAATAAGAGCGACGTGGTGTCACTTTTGGGGTCACAGCCGATCAGTAGTACCTTTTTTCCCTGCTGAGCCATCATGTAGCTCAAGTTAGCGAGGGTGAAGCTTTTTCCAATGCCCCCCTTGCCATAAATTGCGATGATCTGCGTACCCTCAGCGTTATCTGCCGATGTTGCGAGAAGATCTGCCCGTTCTCCGCTCGCTTCTAAGCCAGGATCATATTCCGTTGCAGTAGTGCTCATATCGATCTCCAGTCGATGACCATTTTTAGGCAGCTGCTATCGTTGAACGCTCGGTCATACGCCTGTGCGGCGTGAGTGACCGGGAGTACATCTGTTATCAACTGGGAAAAATCTAACGTACCGTCAGATGCCAGTCGTGCTGCTTCTTTGAGGTCTTGTGGTTGCCATTCTGCACTCACTAAAAGATTGATTTCCCTAATAAATGCAGGTGGAAAGTCGAAGGTCACTGCGGATGAATAGAATCCCCCCAGGACCGCTGTTGCACCGGGTTTACAGCGTGCAATCATTTGATTAAGTGCGTCAGCGCTGCCGCTCACGTCGCAGACAACACCGTAGTCGTATCGGGGGTCTTGGTCCGCGTCGTAGACTGTGTATTCGAGGTTGCTAGGTCGTCGCGCAGGGTCTCGCTCCCAGACTGTGGGCGAGATACCGTGGATAATTCGTGTCAGTCGAGCGAGGAGTTGGCCCAGAACACCATGGCCGACGATCAGCTCTGGTGGACCGACCGACTCACATCGCCGAAGCGCATGCAGCGCTGTTGCCGCAAGTGCCAATAACACGCCATCACTGGCAAGCTTCTCTGGCAACGCGATTAATTTATCTTCGCGACAAACGAGATGTTGGGCACTGCCCCCGAAGAGGTTCTTTGCATCAGTAAAGCCGACACTTCCCGGAGCAAATACGGTGGTGCCGGGCTTCAGCTTCGATCCTTTGGGGGATTCTAGTATTTTCCCGACTGTTTCGTACCCGGGTAT
This sequence comes from Halieaceae bacterium, assembly GCA_018666295.1. Classification (GTDB taxonomy): domain Bacteria; phylum Pseudomonadota; class Gammaproteobacteria; order Pseudomonadales; family Halieaceae; genus Luminiphilus. The sequence goes on along the minus strand of JABIZW010000197.1, from coordinate 17,476 downwards.
GAGCGGGTAACCCAGTCCTGGAAAGGGGGGCATCTGGCCTGTAAGCATCAGTCGCTCAGTACCGGTGCTGATCCCTGACCATTGTGACTCGACAAGGCATTCGCTTGCGTTGGGCGCACGTAAAGAGGCGGCTCGGAGCTCTAAGGTTCCGGGCTTTTCAAAAATAACCGCTGTTGTCTTTTTATAAGTCACGGTTTTGTGGCCTCTTTGTCTAGCGAAGTGCGTGCTAGGCCTGTCTAAAAGTATTTATTCTTATCTGTAAGTTTAATGGTACACATCGATGTGTCAATAAAAAATGACATTTGGTTTTTTGGCAGTCACAACGCGAACTAAAGCTGGAATATGAGTACGTTTTTCTTTTATCGACTCGAAGCCTGCGCGCTCAAGGGCGGCTTGCAGTTCATGTTTGGTTCGCGGACGTCCGCTGCCCATAGCCCAGAGGTAAAAGCCAAAGTAGGTATGACCGATGGGTTCGGCGCCGCGACTATCTGCCATAGGTTCGGCAATAATGAGTTCGCCACCGCCTGGCAGGGCCTCAAAGCATCGTGCAAGTAAGTTATCGACTGGGTCATCATCATGATCGTGCAGGATTCGGACGAGACTGATTGTGTTAAATGTCTTTGGAATAGGGTCCTCAAACATATTTCCCGAAATTACCTGTGTGGTGCCGCGATATCGTGGCGCGATCGACGCGATAACCTGTGGGAGGTCGAACACGGCGGTTTCGATCTTCGGAAAACGCTCTGCTGCGAGTCGAGCGAACGTCCCGGTGCCGCCACCGATGTCCAGTAAACGCTGTTGAGGCTTTAACTTGATCGCGTCCAATATGTGATTGGCAATCAGATGCTGCGAGTCTGCCATGAGCTCGCTGTAGCGTGCCGTCGCAGCCGGATCACTGTGATTACCGTCGACGTAAGGCCAATAACCTCGTAGTGCCGCGTTGTCTCGTGAGCGCAAAAGGCTGGCGGGATCTGCCATGTCACGATAAAGCAAATCGTGATGCCGCAGCATGCTTTGAACGCCAGGGTTCCCGTGTATGGAGGCGCCTAACTCGCCGAGAGTCCAGCTTTCTGAGTTCACGGCTTGCAGGAGGTCAATCGCTGTTGCCGCCTTGATTAACGTGGCCGCTGCGTCGCGCTCTAGCTCGCAATAGCTTGCGATTTCGTCGAGTGTTGCAATACGATCTTTTAAGCACTCCAGTAAGCCAAGCTTGTAGGATGCGCTCAGCGTTTGGGAGTAAACAAAGCCTGCCAGAATATGATGAAGGTCAGTTGCGCGCGTCCGCGCGATAGACTGGCTGATCGGTAGGCGCGCGGCCCACTTTTGAAAGGTACTGCTGCGCAGCAGTCTGTTACGCCACAATAAGAAACGCCCAAACCGACTGGTCGGCTTGTCCGTTTGATCCGTGTACTCCTGATTAGTCGCAGAACGAATGGCCATTACGCGGCTACTTGAGCAATCTTCTCGGGTACAAATCGACTCGCCTGTGCGCGAACAATTTTCTGGAGCAAATCCTGGCCGGCACAGGCTGGCATGCTGTCTAAGCCAGCCTCCAGGCACTGCTTAAGTCGCGTAACCGCGCCATCAAGACCGAGTTCGCGAACGGCGCTAGGGCGATCGAGTTTGACGTCTATTCCGGTGGGCTTGCCGAGTGTCTCGGGATCTGAAATCGCGTCTTTAATGTCATCTGCGACCTGATAGGCTTCGCCTATGCTCGCCCCAAGATTGACCCAAGGACCAGGATCGACGCCCGCGGCGGCGGCACCGGCGCACGTTGCGGCAACAAACAGGGCGCCCGTTTTTGCGCGGTGATATCGGGAAAGGTCGACGCTTCGCTCGCACTCCCAGGCTTGTCCTGCGCAGATACCGTGCGGCGCACCAACCCCACGCGCAACGATGGCGGTCACGAGCGGCACGCGCTCCGTGCGAACCGCATGTATCGCATGGGTGGCTAAGGTTTGAAATGCGGCAACAATGAGGGCATCACCCGTGAGAACCGCAATGCGCTCGCCAAATTTTGCATGAACGGAGGGTTTCCCTCGGCGCTGAGTCGCATCATCGAAGCAGGGGAGGTCGTCATGAACCAGCGAGGCGCAGTGTAGCAGTTCAATGGCGCTTGCCGCGGCATTGGCAAGTCCTACGTCACTTGAGTTATTCGCCAGAGCTACGGCCTTGCAGATCTTGGGGCGTACCCGCGCACCGCCAGGAAAAACCGCGTAGTTAAGGGCCTGCGCGAGCAATGGAGGGCACTGCGCGGTCGCGTGTTCTGCCATTGCTTCTTCTAAGTATTGTTCACAATCGAGGAGCCCGTTTTCCATGCAATCACCCGCTTTTAAAAGTGTTGTTTTATTTATACATTATTTTTGTCTATATTAGTTGACACACTACGCCGATCTTGCAGGCCCTGCAAGCGAGTAGCGGGAGATTTAGAATGGAGCAACCAGTACTTTCAGGATCTGGTGGGTTGGGGTTTGATATGTCCGTTCCCAAGAACGGATACCGCTGGTGGTATGTCGATGGATTTAGTGATTGTGGCTCACACGGTGTAACGCTGATCTTCTTTATCGGTACTGTTTTTTCACCATTTTACGCGTCGGCTCGAAAGCAAGGGCCGGTGGATCCGAGAGACTTTGTGTGCGTTAACGCTGTGTTCTATGAGCCTAAGCGCAAGCACTGGGCAATGACGGAGCGGCAATCGCGCGATCTACAGACGAGCGCTTCCTCCATTAAGATTGGACCGTCCGCCATGTCGTATGATGGCAATAGCCTTGTTGTGACGCTTGACGAGCGATCAGCGCCGTTTCGTCGCCCTATTCGAGGCAAGGTTGTCGTCGATATTCCAGAGATGACTTCCGAGTGTTATGCACTTCATACGGGCGGTGAGCATCGCTGGTGGCCCATTGCACCAACGGCGTCTGTGCGTGTTGAGCTCGACGCACCTCAAGTGTCATGGAGTGGTTCGGCCTACGTCGACACCAATGGTGGGACGGTGCCCTTAGAGCAAACCTTTGACCACTGGCATTGGTCGCGTGCCGCGATTGACGATCGACACTGTCGTATTGTCTACGAGGCGCATGCGTCTGACGGCGAAACGTGTTTGATGACGCTGTTTGGAAACGCGTCAGAGGGGCTTGCGGCCGAGCATTCTGCGCCACGACGCGATTTGAATGTTGGACCGCTCTGGCGGGTAGATCGACCTGCGCGCAGTTACCAAGGGTTTACTGTAGGTAAAACGTTAGAGGACACGCCTTTTTATACCCGTAGTCATCTTCTGGATGCGTCCGGGAATAGCGTGATGCACGAAAGCTTGGACTTAGGGCGCTTCTCGTCTAAGTGGGTTCAGCGCTTGCTGCCCTTTAGAATGCGCAAGATTTTGTATTGGTTATCGGATGCGCGCGGTTTGCGCATCGCGGTCCCGTTCTCCAAGAGTCTCAAATAGATCGAGCATCCACAGCGTTCGCGCTTTGAATGGGTCTGCCGTAATGGGCGGCGCAGTGGCACCGGTCTCCACGACCGCGTCGATCAAAAACTGATTCTGAGGCAGTGCAGGGGTGTTTAGCGCGTTACTGTGAGGTTGTGCGAACACAACCGCGGATGACAGCAGCCCCAGCTTCTTCCTCGTACCCACAACGGCGCGTTGGTCGATTGAGTTGTAATTATTCTCAATGACTTTGTCACCAATAGCGGCATACAGCTTACGTGCAGCACGGATGCCTGGCTGGTATTTGCGGGGCAGTTGCGCAATCCCGTGATCCGATCGCTGATAGAGCCAGTCGGCACGCTCGAGCAATCGTTTGACGACCCTACCAACACCGTCTGAGTACTCTGGGTTTGCAAGCATTTGAGTGGGATCCACACCCTCCGATCGCAACTCGTCGAGCGGCAAATAGATTCGACCCAGCCGAGCGTCCTCGCCAACGTCGCGGGCAATATTGGTCAGCTGCATTGCAGTGCCAAGATCTGCGGCGCGCGCGAGTGTCTTCGCATCCCGGACACCCATAAGCACCGACATCATGATGCCAACAGCACCCGCGACCCGAGCGCTGTAGTCGTAAACGTCTTCTATGGAGTGATATATTTTGCCGTCAGCATCCCAGGCAAAACCCTCGAGGAGGGCGTTCAACAGTGCCCGTGGCATATGGTAAGTGTGTACGATCTGAGTCAGTACTCGATCGGTCGCCTTGTATTGAGGCTTGACCTCATAAATACGATCAAGACGATAGTGGAGAATTTCTAAGGCTTTCTTAGGGTCTTCACCCTCATCGACCATGTCGTCGGCCTCGCGGCAGAAGGCATAGAGTCCGCAGGCTGCGTGCCGCATCACTGACGGCAACAAATGAGACGCGAAGTAGAACGAGCGTGATCCGTTAGACAGCTGCTCTTTGCACAGACCCATGTCTGTACTGGGCGTGGGTAGAAACTTATTGGCTTGCATGACTTGGCGCCTTAATCAGGTTATCGATCACCTTCGCAGATGAAAGAACAGCCGGCATACCGGCGCCAGGATGCGTCCCCGCGCCCACCAAGTAGAGACCGTCAACTTCCTCACTCTTGTTGTGAGGGCGGAAATAAGCGCTTTGAGTGATTCGAGGTTCAAGCGAGAACCCAGCACCTTTGACCGAGTTAAGTCGGTTTTGAAAGTCGAGCGGTGTCAGCATGAGAGACGTTGCGAGATTGTCACCTAAGCCGGGAATGCCAGTCTCTTCCAGGCGGTCTTGGACGGCTCGACGAAAAGTCTCTGCGTGAGTCGTCCAGTCTGTACCAGAGTCCAGGTGCGGTACCGGAACCAGCGCGTAAAAGGCATCGCAGCCTTCCGGTGCCATTGACGGGTCGGTTGCCGTCGGCCGATGCAGGTAAAGACTAAAGTCTTCAGTCGGCTTTTTGTGTTTGAAGATGTCTGTCAGCAAACCTTTGTAGCGCGGCCCGAGAATAATCGAATGGTGCGGGATATCGGGATACTGCTTTTTGGTGCCGAAATACCAAACAAACAAACCATTAGAGAAGTGTGCCTTGTCAATGCGGCGTTCAGTCCACTTACGCTTTGTTGTCTCAGAGAGGAGGTATTTATACGTCCATGCCGAGTCGGCGTTGGAAACCACAAGGTTGGCGGCAATATGCTCGCCAGACTTCAGTCTGACACCGGTAACTTGTCGATTTTCTGTAGTGATCTGATCGACTTCAGCGTTTAGGTGAATGTCGCTGCCTTGACCGCGAATGAGGTTGCCTAATGATTCGACAATTCGCCCAGTGCCGCCCATTGCTGACCACACGCCACCGGTCACTTCCAGGTGTGAGATCAGCGAATAAAGACTGCTGGCGGTGTAGGGGTTTCCACCAATCAGCAGTGGGTGGAAGCTCACAGCTTGCCGCAATTGCTCGTTCTTGATGTACTTTGATACGAGTTTGTAAACACTTTGATCGCCTCGCAGCCTGACAAGGTCGGGCGCAAAACGTAAGAGTTGGGAGAAGGTACTGAAAGGCTTATCGAGCAGATCAAAGCCGACCTTGTGGCGCGCTTCGCTGGCCTTTAGGTATCGCTCGTAACCTTCAGCATCTTCAGGATTGTATTCGCGTATTTGGCGCAGATTTTCCGACTTGTCGTTCGAGTAATCGAAGATCCGACCGTCATTGAACCGAATGCGATAGAAAGGATTCATGAGTCGAAGATCGACGTCATCGCTCATTGTCTTACCGCAGAGCGCCCACAGTTCCTCAAATAATTCTGGAACTGTGACGATGGTGGGGCCACCGTCAAAGGTGAAGCCATCTTGTTTGTAGGTATAGCCGCGCCCGCCGAGAGCGTCGAGCTTTTCCAGCACGGTGACGTGATAGCCTTTGGCTGCGAGTCGGATAGCCGATGCGAGGCCTCCAAAGCCGCTGCCAATGACAATGGCACGCTCATGAGGTCCGGCCTGCTGAAGAGTTTCGAAGTCTGGATGCGCTGTGTTCATTTTTATAGACGCCGCTGACTGTCAATTAATCTTGACAGTCTATCACCGGTTTTCTCAATGCACACCCGTTAATTCAAGCGATCGAGAAAGTGCATAAATTCGTCAAAAATGCGTTGAGGGTCAGCCTCGTGGATCAAGTGCCCCGCATTGCCCAATGTGACTGCTGTAGAGCCGGGAATATCGCGTGTTGCTCTGTGCGCTCGAGTCGCCGGTACGATGTGATCTTTTGCGCTTCCAATGAGGTGAACCGGCGTAGTGACCTGCGCAAGATCGGTGGCGAGTTTTCCCAGTTCCCATCCCCCCATCATCCGAAGTGTCCCTTCAATATGTTCTGGTTGAGAGATCAGTTGGGAGTAACGCTGGATCATGGGTTCCGATATCGCCGCACCGGTATCACGCAGCGCGCGTCGCACATAGGCTTTACCCGTGCCTCTTCGAGCGAGGAAGTGGACAACTCGCGACGACTGGCTAAGGCCCCGCGCCGCCTTGATCATCAAGGGTTCAATGAACGCACCAAAGGGCAATAGCGCACCGTTAATCGATAGAATGCCTTTGGGTGCTATGGGAGTGTCTAGACTCATCCTGATGCCAACGGCTGCGCCGGCAGAGTGACCAATAACGTAGTCGGGCAAAAGATCCAGTTGATCGCAGAGGTCGGCGACCGCTGAGGACATGGCGCTGAGTAAATGTTTACGCTCGCGCAGCGCAGGCGTAAATCCCTGTCCGGGAAGGTCAATCAGTACGCAAGTAAATTGACGGCTTAACAGGGTCGCCAGTCCAGCCATTGAATGCGATGAGGCGCCTGTCCCGTGCAGCAGTAATACAACTGGGCCTGCCCCTATTCGCTGAGTGTGCCACAGGATCTCACCACAGCGGATGAACTCGCTACAGTCCCTGAGGGGCCAATCTGCAGGTATGCGGTCTGGACCCATGCGCTGATTATTCCTCGTTTAAGGCCCGAATTGATGCATTAATCGATTGTGCTGACGCATTGGGTAGGGGAAGGTATGTTGCGTCGAGCGCGCTCGAGAGCTCGCGTGCACGAGGACTGGGTCTGACGGCGGTATCGACCAGGACGCCACGATAGTGTGTGGCCGCGACTTTCTTGGCGACCCTTAATGCATCTTCGGTTCCCGCAGCCCGACTCTTCGTACCATCGCGCGCGACATTTGACGCCCCGTCAGTCAGTAGCACGTATGTCGGTGTCGCACCCGTTGCTTCGACCGTCGTTGCTAAGTCGTAAATTGTCTGAAGCGCTGCTGCCATTGGCGTACCACCGCCACCGGGCAGTTGCGCGAGCGTGCGCTTAGCCCTAACCAGCGAGCGGGTCGGTGGGAGAAGGAGGTCTGCTGATTCGCCTTTAAAGCTAATGAGTGCCACTTCAGTTCGATGCGAATAGCAATCGGCGAGCAATAGCTCTATCGCTCCCTTGGCTTCTGCCATGCGCTGATGAGCGCTGCTGCCTGAGGCATCAACGGCAAAGATCATGACGCTGGATTTTCGCTGCTCGAAGCGTTTGACCCGAATGTCTTGAGGTTCAATGTATAGGCTTGCTTGCTGGTGATTGGACGTATCCCATCGAGTGCGAACGGCCTGGAAGGGCGCCGCCGCTCTGAGGGTCGCAGGTATGTCAATGCGATGCCCGCGTTTGAGCTCTCCGCGTCTCACACCGATCGGTCTTCCACGCTGCTTGTCTTGTGCTATCTGTCCAGAATTGCCGGCCTTATTTTGCCGCATTCGGCTGCGCTCGGCACGCTTTAACAAGGTGGCTAATAGGTCTGTGGGGAGCTCAGCAATCACAGATTGGACCGTCTCATCGGCCTCCTGATGCTCGCCTTGTTGCTGTGCGGCATCGGGCTGCTGACTTTCCTCGGGGAGGGGGGGAGTGTCTTCAGGTTGCTCAGTCTCCTCAGGCGGTGCTGGAATGTGCGTGGCCCGCGGGAGAAAGATGAGCCTAATAATCGGGTGAATAACCGCGTCGTCGGTTTCAGACGTCTCCAGCAGCAGAGTCAGCGCTTTGCATGCGATCACAGCGAATCGCAGCACTCGAATGGAGTGAATGCCCATCGATGCCGCCAACTGAGTGAGGAGCAATAGGGTCGTGTCATCAAGCGCCACGGTGTCCATACGTTCTTGAGCGTGCTTGATATCGCCTCTGGAAAACAGGGGTTCATCCACGCAGCGGATGCTTATCTCATCAAGGTTTATGGTCAGTGACAGTCTTTCTAGGAGCGCCGCGGGGGGCGTTTCTTCGTCAATGCCTTCATCGAGCGCGATGACCGTGATCATCGCATTAGAGGTTTGACTCAGACCATCGCGCGCCACCTTTACAGCGCCCGTATCCATTGCGGCACACCAATGGCCACTAAACTCTTTTGGCAGGCGCTCAGCCATTGGCAAAACAATATGCCTGTTGTGGCACTCGGCGAACACACCTTGCGCGAGTACTGGTTTTCCCAGGCGCATGCTCTCGGTGATATCCATACCGCCGATGAGCCGCTCTGTCGGCGTGGCGCCCGGAACCCGTCGCGCGGATTGATCAATGCGCGAGTTGAGGTTTTCGAGCCAAAAGTCGCGGACGGGACCCGGTTGCGCGATGACTCGGACGCCGCCGCCGGCATGTCCGAGCACTGCAATAAGCGCTGCAGCTAAGTCAGCGTCGCGCCACAGACCTGCGCCGTTGGGCTCAGGAGAGTGAGGTTGCGATTGCGCGTTCGACACGAGCGTCGGCACTGGACTCGTCCATTGGGTCGCGCCGCAGGCGATGCCTGAGTACAAATAGCGCAACCTGTTTTAGATGTTGAAGGGTCGCTACATCTTGACCCTTCAGTGCCGCAAGTGCCCGCGCACTGCGGATCAGCGTCAGCTCTCCACGGAGCCCATCAGTACCGAGTTCGAGACACAAAGACGCGGCTTTTTCTAAAATTTCGGTAGGAATATCGACCGCATCAACCGCCGCACGCGCGGTATCAATTTTTCGTCGAAGTGCGCCTTCTTTTCGCGAAAAGCGTTTACTGAAACCCTCGGGGTCATGATCAAACGCATCGCGGAGCTTAATAATTTCAACGCGTGTGGGAATATCTCGGGGTGTTCTCACATCTAAAGACAAGCCGAACCGATCGAGAAGCTGGGGGCGTAACTCACCTTCTTCTGGGTTGCCACTGCCGACTAAAACGAAGCGTGCAGGGTGTCTAACGCTCAAGCCTTCTCGTTCAACGACATTGATCCCACTGGCGGCGACATCGAGCAAGGCGTCTACAATATGATCTTCAAGCAGATTGACTTCATCAATGTATAAAAAACCGCGATTCGCAGCAGCGAGTAAGCCCGGTTGAAACGCCTTCTCTCCGTTGTGGATGGCTTTTTCGATATCGAGCGCACCGAGGACCCGATCCTCTGTGGCGCCGAGAGGAAGGTCGACCACTGGGATCGCAATTTTATGGCTCTTTAGGGGGGACGTGTTTTGACACTGGGCACACAGACTTTTACTGGGCGCCTGCGGATCACACTGGTAGGGACAGTCTTTTACCGCTGCGATTTTGGGTAGCAGCTGAGCGAGCGCTCGAATAGTGGTTGATTTGCCCGTACCGCGTTCACCAAAAACGAGTACGCCCCCAATGCTCGGATCTACCGCAGCAATCGACAAGGCAAGCTTCATGTCGTCTTGCCCAACGATCGCCGTAAAGGGATACGCTACGGTCATGATTTGTCCCCAAAAAAATAGGCCCAGTGCTTGTGAGCACTACAACACAGCGCTTGTGTGTTGGTTAAATGTCACTTTATTTAAACACATTACTTGTCAAATTTTATGTATTTTTTCTGAGTGGACAGGTCTAGACCTGCTTGGGTACGTATAGAGTTCCACAGTGAAAGGGCAAGTAAGATGGCGCAACTTGAGCAAGCAATAGCCAGTGAGGGCGAGGTCGTTGAAGGTCAATGCGGCTATCCACTTTATTGGTACTTTGACACGCAGGCAGACGGTCGCCCCATTGTTTTTATACACAGCATTAATGCTGCGCCAAGTGCCATTGAACTAAAGCCGCTCTTTCAATATTTCAGACCTGCCCGCTCAGTATTTGCTCCGGACCTGCCGGGATTCGGTCGCTCCACTCGCGCTGTGGGTTCTTTTTCTGCGCCGGACTTTGCTCGCGAGATTGCCGCATTTGTTGCGCGAATATCGGATCGCGGTCAGCCCGACATTGTTGCCTTGTCGCTCGGATGTGAGTTCGTTGCACGCGCTGTCCTTGAATTTGACATGAAGGTACGGAGTCTCACCTTCATATCGCCCAGTGGTTTTTCAGCCCGAACGCCACCTTCTCCCAAAGTGCAACAACGACTAAAGCGGTTGTTTAACTTTGCGGGCTTGGGACGCGGGGCTTACAAACTATTGCGGACAGAGCGCAGCATTCGTCATTTTTACGGTATGAATTTTTTGGGTCAGATCCCCGATGAGTTGGTGCGCTATGCGTTAAAAACAACGCGCCAGGGAGAGGCCCACCAGATGCCACTTCAGTTCTTGTCCATGGGACTATTTACCCCCAACGCAGTGGACGCGCTTTACCGACGTCTGGATGTTCCGGTGCTGGTTCTTTTTGATGAAGACCCGAATGTGTCGTTTGAGCGTTTCGCAGAGTTTGAGGGTGATAGTCGTTGGCGGTTTCGTCGTATTCATCCCAGTATGGGTATGCCTCAGTGGGAGTGCCCCGAGCAGACGACTGAAACTATTGAGGAATTTTACGCCTCTCTTTAAGCAGTGTCTTATTAAGCCGTGTCTTTAACGATCTGTCTGGCAGCAAGCACGCCTGACAAAGTAGCCATGGGGACACCGGGTCCCGGATGCACACTGCCGCCCGATAAATAAAGTCCCTTTACGCGACTTTTCGTCGACGGCCGGGTGAAACTTGAAAACATGCCGTGCGAGGCAGCTCCGTAGAGTGAACCCCCGCTGGCTGGAAATCGATGATGCCAATCATCGGGGGAACTCACGACGCAGTTTTGCTCTGAAAAAGTAATATTTGCACCACCGCGTTTTACGACGCTTAAGGCATGTTCTCTTTGTTCATCGAGCTTATTGCGAGTCCACGCTTTGTGGTCGCCATCGGCTGGCGCGTTGATGAGCAATAACAATCGTTCGGTACCTGCTTTGAGCGGTTCGCCATTAATGCGGTCCTGTGCGCACACGTAGACCGTGGGCTCATTGCAGATGCCGCGATTATCAAAAATCGTCGAAAATTCCTGCGCGTAGTTTTGCGCGAAAAAAACATTGTGGTGATCAAGTTCAAAGCCTGATGTCTCGGCGTTGATGCACCACGTGATCGCAGAAAGTCCACGTTGATGGCGGGGCCTGACAGGAACAGCGGTTGAAACGTCTGCGCCCAGCAGACCATCACTCAAGGCTGCAGTATCGCCATTGAACACAACAACGTCGGCAGAATGAGTTTCCCCGCTGGCGAGTGTGATGCCCGTTGCTCTGCCATTGACGCAGTCGATGCGCTGGACAGGGGAGTCGTAGTGGAATCGGCCGCCGTGTTCCTGGGCAAGTTCTGCCATTGCGAGCGCGAGTGCTCGCATGCCGCCGTCGACACACCAGACACCGTCTCGCTCTACATGTGCAATTAACATCAGGGTTGAAGGCGTCAGTAAGGGCGAGGAGCCGACATAGGTGGCATATCGCCCGTAGAGCTGCTGGAGTCGAGGGTCGCTGAAGTACTTGCCCAGTGCGCTCCAGAGTGACCGGTGAGGTGCCACGGACAATGCGTTAATGCCACCGTCGCGAATCAGTCGGTACCCCAGTGTTATAGGCGACGGTTGTGTGGTGCTCATGAAGTTGTCTTTCAAGAGTCCATGAATCAACGCTCCGTCACGGCAAAACCGGCGATAACCCGCTGCGTTTTCCTCATTGGCAAAGCGAGCGATGGCGTCTGCAGACTGGTCGGTATCGTGAAAGAGGTCTAAGTGACTGCCGTCCGTCCATGCATGCCGTGCCAGTCGTCGGCTTTCTGTCAGTTTCAGTCGATCGTCGAAATGAGCGCCGCCCCGACGAAATAACTGATCGAAGACCCAGTGCATGGTAAATACGGTTGGTCCGCCATCAATGCTCGAATCACCCACCTGACGTTGATGCATTTTTCCGCCGGGCTCGTGCCGACTCTCAAAGACATCGACCTGCCAACCGGCACAAGAGAGCTCAACCGCTGTGGCCAGTCCGCCTGCGCCTGCGCCAATGACAATTGCTTTTTTCGACATCAGGTCGGTTGCACTGAGCGAGAAGGGGACATGACTGCGCGTTGGTGGTAAACGATGAGCACCAAGCCTGTGACCAGCGGAATGGCCCACAAGCCTGGCGTGAGTGCGATTTCAGGTACGAACCGGACCGCACCAAAGGCGAAGAAGGCCGTGTAAACCGAAATCCCGGCCCCCACTAAAGACTTAATGTGCTCTTTAATGCGCGTTTTTGGCGAGGTGGGCTGCCGATAAATAAACCATAGATTGGTTCCAACGGTCGCAAACCCGACTAAGGCAATGCCCATCATCATCGGTTGAGCGAGCTCAACGCCGCGGAGAAAACAGTTTGCAGACGTCGCGACGAGGACGAACTGCATGACTAAATTGTGCCATGCGGCGTTTTTGTGGTGGTCACGTTTGTTTTTCATGCAGAGCCATCCGTGCCACGCCAAATTAATCGTTAATGTGGCGAGGTAGAGCATCATCCAGCCAAAAATACCCGCAATCATTTGTGAGTTTGCGAAGAGTTCATGATTCGACAGGTGTGGGTGTGTCGCCACAGGGTCAGCCAAGGTTGTGATCGCTATTCCTGTTGCCACGAGACCGGTGGTTAACATGCTGATAACAAAAATAGTGCCTGCTTGGCGGTGCAGCGTGCCGCCTTTTTTGCCGGCGATAGGTATCCAGACAGAGATGAGGCCCACGGTTCCGGTGATGATATGAATGATCACCAGTGTTTCGAATATGCCATGGGTCGACAGGCTCATATCGGGTCTCCATACTGTGTAGTGTCGATACTATTGGATAGTTTTCGTGGATGAAACACTTTACATACCACCAAAGCCCAACTCATTACCTGCAGTCATTGCGTTAATTCGGTCACTTTGGAAGGGTGATGGCAACTTACTGGAGCTTTTGCCGGCTGAGGCTTACCACTTTGACATAGGGCATTTGGGGCGTTCTAGACGCGGTACTGTCTTGTTTAACAAGCCGTCTGCCGTGAAGGAAATTATGCGTGACCAGCAAGGCGTGTTTCCCAAGAGCGACTTAATGGTCGGGGCGCTCGACCCGCTCATTGGTGAAAGCATGTTCGTGACCGACGGACCGAAGTGGCGTCGACAGCGCGCGATGATTGATCCGGCGTTTAGCTTGATGCGGCTCAATGTGGCTTACGGGGCGATGTGCGCGGCGACTGATGATCATGTGGAGATGATCTCGCGACTTGCAGATACGCAATCCCCGTTTTCACTCGACCTCGCCATGAGCCACCTAACCGCCGACGTCATATGCAGGACAGTCTTCTCTACCCCCTTAGCCTCGGATATTGCCGAAGAAGTGTTTGATGATTTCACGCTGTTTGAAAAGTCAGTCGCGCAGGTCGATATCTTGGGGATGATTTTGAAGCCGGCGTGGTCAGAGACAAAGCAGGTGCCGGAGGTGCTCGAAGCGTGTCAGCGTATTCGGCATCATATTGGTGGACTGATTGATACGCATCTGGACAGTCATGAGGGAGAATTTAACGACATTGCATCGGCGGTGATTGAGGCAAAAGATAAAGACACGGGTCTGCCGTTTACTCGCGAGGAGTTGATCGATCAATTAGGTGTCTTTTTTCTCGCTGGACATGAAACCACCGCCAGCGCGCTCACCTGGGTGTTTTACATCTTGGCGGAGCGACCTGAGTGGATGGTGCGATTAAGAGAAGAGCTTGATCCCGTCATGGTTGATGGCGCGCTGTCATTTGACGATACGAAAAAGTTGCCGCTGACGCGGGCCTTTTTCAAAGAGGTGTTGCGTTTATATCCACCGATCACCTTTGTACCCAGAGTGGCGCTTGAAAAGGTGGAAATTGAGGGGAAGCGTCTGCCACGAGGGGCTCTGGTGATGATCGCTCCATGGACACTTCATCGACACAGTCAATATTGGGAGAACCCACACGCCTTCATTCCGGAGCGTTTTTTGCCAGAAAACGAAAAGTCATTAACGGCGGGTGCTTATATTCCCTTTGGGCAAGGTCCGCACCTGTGCGTCGGGGCCGGTTTCGCGCAAGTAGAAAGTCTATTGATCATGTCGGAGCTGATTACTAAATTCGACTTTGAGATGATGCCGGATCAGCAGGTTGTTCCCGCGGCACGACTGACCACCCGGCCAGCAGAGCAGGTCATGATGCGTGTGCGACACCGCAGCTAACGTCTGTTTGCTTGAGTGCGGCAGACAGCTTTTGGTCGAAAATTGCAACTTCACCGTGGCAGGCGTCTAAGTCTTCTTTACTCAGCAATGGAATGTAAATGTCCTCGTTCGTCGACATGACAACGCAGGGTAGCTCAATCGGTAGCGCCTCCAATTGCGCTGTCTCTATGTCATTACGATGAAGCCACTCAATGTCCGTGCGCAGGTCACGGTAGGCGCGCCACGCGCGTTTTCCCAGGGGGTTGAGTCCGTGAGAGATGTCGCAGAGTGCACAACTGCGCGTTTGGGTTAGTTTGCCCAGGGCATAGGTGATCTCGCCCAGTACTGTGAAGTCTGCGTCGTAGATAGCGATGATTCGATGGTCCATGTCACCTTTACGCGCTTCTTAACGTGTCAGATCGAAGGTCGGGCCCGTCATGACTCCAGCCGGGTGCCCTAAATACGTAGCTTAGCTTGTCACGCCATGTGTTGGCGCGTCTAAAATCGCGCCACATCGCAGCGTATTCACCGAAAGAAACAGCGACCACGTTGTGCGTGTCGATGTTTTTTGTGAGTCCATAACGGACAGGCTCCTCACTCAGCTCCTCTGAAAAGGTACCAAACAACCGGTCCCAAATGATGAGTGTCGCGCCGTGGTTGCGATCCAGATAACGAACGTTGGACCCGTGATGTACGCGGTGGTGAGAGGGCGTGTTAAAAATAAACTCGATGGGCTTTGGAAATTTATAGAACGCTTCTGTGTGAAGCCAGTATTGGTAGATAAGGCTAACGCTCAGCATGGTGACGATCATTGCGGGGTGGAAGCCAAGAAGTGCCAGAGGAACCCAGAAGGGGTATTTGAGTACGCGTTCCCCGACACCCTGCCTAAGCGCCGTACCAAGATTGTAGTATTGCGAGTTGTGGTGCGAGACGTGTCCAGCCCATAGCAGTCGCACTTCGTGATTGCCACGATGGAACGTGTAGTAGGTTAGATCGTCTAAAAAGAACAACAGCACCCACCACTGAAGACTGGTATCGACAATGCCCTTTAACGGCGATATCGAGTAAGCGGCAAACATGAGCGATATGCCGAGAAATTTCGGGATTAAGTCGACGAAAACGGTGAGAAGCATGACACGCATACTTGTCCAGAAGTCGACACGCTCATAATGTTTTGTGTTGGTTTGGTAGGCCCACAGCAGCTCGATCGCAAGCGCGCCGAAAAAGAAGGGCAATGCCATCATCACCCAGTCGTCTTGCATTACCGCTAGTACGTCGTTCATTTATCGTGCTCCAAGCGTGCCTTGATTATTTTTTGGCTGAGCCGTTTGCGATTGGGGTGATTGTAGCCGAATATTTAGAGGTTGGTTTCGACCGATCCACAATTCTACAAAGGAGAAGAGCGTGGCGGACTTATTAGCAATGTCAACGAACATCATCGATGGGCATGCCGCGCCCGGCGAGCTGGGCCCGCTTAATCGGATTAACCACCAGTTATCGGAGCTGGGCAGCGAACTGGCGGTGGTTGAGGCCTTTTCACATTGCATCGTTTTTAAGACAGATGATGGTCTCGTTACGTTTGATACTTCCAATGAGCACGGTGGCAAGAAGTGTGTGGGGGCCATTCAGTCGTGGACAAAAGACCCCTTTAATACGGTGGTGTTTACGCACGGCCATATCGATCACGTTGGAGGCTGTGGCGCGTTTTGCTCGGCGTACGAGGGTCGTAAGCCCACCATTGTTGGACACGAAAATGTTGCCCTGCGCTTTGCACGCTACCGCATGACTAACGGCTATAACCATGTCATTAACGAACGTCAGTTTGGACAGTTTAAGCGTCGAGGTTATGACCTGGCAGGCGAATCGCAGTTCTTGCCGTTAAGTACACCGTCGCCGGATATCACCTATCACAACGATTTGGCGATGTCGGTGGGCGGACTTGAAATCCAGCTCAATCATGCGCGGGGAGAAACCGACGACCACACCTGGGCTTGGATACCCAAGCACAAAGCCATTTGTGCGGGCGATTTCTTTATTTGGGCGTTTCCCAACGCAGGAAACCCGCAGAAGGCCCAACGCTATCCACGTGAATGGGCCGCGGCCCTTAGGGACATGGCTTCTCGGGGCGCCGAGCTCTTTTTGCCCGCGCACGGACTGCCGATCTCGGGTGAAGCGCGTATCCGGAAAGTGCTTAATGAAGTGGCTGAGGTACTGGAAACAATGGTGAGTCAGACGATTGACCTGATGAACCAGGGTGCATCACTCAATGACATTATTCACTCGGTTAAGGTGAGCCCGGACCTGCTAGCAAAGCCGTACTTAGCGCCCACGTATGATGAGCCTGAGTTTGTGGTCCGCAATATCTGGCGCCTCTATGGCGGGTGGTATGACGGTAACCCAGCCCAGCTCAAGCCTGCGCAAGACGCATTGGTTGCGGCCGAGCTGGCCAAGTTGTCAGGGGGCGCGTTAAAGCTCGCTGAGCGCGCACGTCTCTTGGCGGAAACCGATCCGCGACTCGCTTGTCATTTGGTGGAATTTGCAGTGCATGCTGAGCCCAAAAACAAGGCCGTCCATCAAGTACGAGCTGAGGTCTATCAGTATCGTCGTACGACAGAGACGTCACTTATGGCAAAGGGTATTTTTGGTTCGGCGGCGAATCAGTCTCGTCAAATCAGTGAAAATGAGTGATTAAAGTTCGCAATTATGCCGGGATTTGACGCCGCCATGCGCCACCCTTCATCGATGCCGTAACAATCGCGGTGTAGGCGAGCATCCCGCTGATTGCACCAATGAAGACGCCAGTCATGCCCAAGTTCATCGGGCCGAGTAGGAGGACTGCAATGCCTATGGCGACGATAGGACGCGCGATAAGTGCCAAGACAGGACCACGCATTGCGCCTGCGCCTTGAGACGCAAAATAGAGCGCCCACCCTACAGCGTGTAATGCAAGACAGGGCCCCACAATTTGTATAAACCGCTTGGCGGTGTCGTAAACCATGGGGTCATTGGTGAATACGGGTATCCAGACGTGAGGAAAGACGGCAAGGAGAGTGCCGATTACGCCGCCGAGAACAAATGAGATGCCGGCGCCCGTCCAGCCGATTTTCTCAGCGCGATCTGCGTCTCTTGCG
>JABIZW010000124.1 GCA_018666295.1 Halieaceae bacterium | reverse complement strand
TCTCAGGCCTGAGTCGCGACCGGAGACAAAATTTGAACGCCGCGGTCATCGTTTAGGGCACGGCGCTTGGGATCTGATGTTTCAGAGGTGTGCGCGTTAAATAAATCGCTCGATCAAACTATCCAAGTGGCGATAACCCAGATCCGTTGCGCGCAGACGTGTGCTGTCGGCATCCATCAGACCCAACGTCACGAGCGCTGAGCGCTGTGCTGCAATGACCTCAACAGACTGCCCGGTGCGCGCTTCAAAAATAGAATTGTCGACACCGTGCTTAAGCCTCAAGGCATTCATCATAAATTCACCGGGTAAATCAACCGATACAATTGGGTTTAACTCCGGGCTGGAAGCGGTGGCCGAGGGGTCAGAAAATTGCCCAATGTAGTGCTGAGGTTGCCGCGTGCGCTGGAAGCGAAAGACCTCATTCGACAGGGTGACTTTTCCATGTGCGCCTGCGCCAATGGCTAAGTAGTCACCAAAACGCCAGTAATTAAGATTGTGACGTGCCTCTTGGCCTTTCTTACTCCAGGCGGAGACTTCATACTGAGTCATCGCTTTTTCGGCCATGAGGCGAGCGACTTGTGACTGCATGGGTTCGATGATCTCTTCGGGGGGTAACTTAGGTGGCGAAGACCAAAATGCGGTGTTTCTCTCGATGGTAAGCTGATACCAAGAAATATGTTCCACGCCCAGACTTAAGCCGACCTGCACGTCACTCAGCGCGTTAGCGGGATTCTGATGAGGCAGGCCATACATAAGATCCACATTTACGCGCTTAAACTCTGCTTCATGCGCCATATCAACAGCACGAATCGCCTCGTTTGCCGAATGAACTCGCCCCAGCCCCTCGAGCTTGTCGTCTTCAAAGCTCTGAATACCGATACTCAGACGGTTAATACCTGCCGTTCTATAAGAGCTGTATTTGCTGGCTTCGGCGCTGCCTGGATTACTTTCAAGCGTAATTTCGCAGGACTCAGAGAGCGACAGCCGACGCGTGATGCCGTTTAAAATGCTGGCAATGGCTTTCGGTGAAAATAGGCTGGGTGTGCCGCCGCCGAAGAAAATTGAGGTGATTTCACGACCGTGCACCCAATCAAGTTGTTGCTCTAGATCATTAAGTAATGCGGTGACGTAAGGCTGTTCGAGGGCGGGGTGAAAATTTTCGTGGGAGTTGAAGTCACAGTAGGGGCACTTTCGTTCACACCAAGGAATATGCACATAGAGCGATAAGGGTACGCTGTGATTCACTGACAGTTTAATAATTTCGGGGCAAGCGCCTTAAGCGCTTTTGCGCGATGACTGAGTACTTGCTTCTCAGCCAGAGGCATTTCCGCCACCGTGCAGTTCGACGACTCTGGTATGAAAAGTGGGTCATAACCGAAACCGCCAGTACCTGAAAGCTCAAAGCTAATGTTTCCGTACCAACGACCCTCGGTGATAATGGGTAGGGGGTCGGACTCGGACATGACGACGGCGATGACCGCGACGTAAAACGCCGCCCGATCCTCCCCTCGAAGATGACTCATCTCACTCAGTAGCTTGGTGTTGTTGTCAGTATCATTCCCACCCGAGTAGCGCGCCGAATAGATACCCGGTGCGCCTCCTAGGGCCGGCACAACGAGACCAGAGTCGTCTGCAATGGCGGGTCGAGAGGTTGCGTGGGCGGCGTGTCGGGCTTTGAGAATCGCGTTTTCAATGAACGACAGACCCGTTTCTTCAGCATCGGGTACAGCGAAATCGCGCTGCGCGACAACTTCGAGTCCCATTGACTCAAACAGAGGCGCGAACTCACGAAGTTTTCCTGAGTTATTACTCGCTAGAACAAAGGTCATTGTTGTTTATTCCTGGCGCCAAAGCTGTGTTTTGAATTTATAGCTATACGTTTGGTCTGACCCCTCGGGCGTGAAATCGAATTCGAAGAATCGATACTCTCGATCTAAGAACTCAAAGGGAATGAGATAATAAGTTGCGCGCCCTTCTCTGACCTCTTTTATCGTCATGTCGCCACCGGTGATGAGATCCCAAGTCCTGCCTTTAATGCGCATGGGCCGCCCTTCAACATCGCTTGCTTCGGCGTCTCGAACCGACAGTGTCAGCATTGCTTTGTCTTTGCCGCGCGGTATGCCAAATTCTGCGGCGATCTCGGGTGTTAAAAAGGTGGAATAAACAATGCTGTAATGCAGTTCAAATTGATCGAATCGCTCTGATTGTTGACCCGCTACTAAGGTAGACCAGAGCATGAGACTGACGGCAAGCAGGTGTTTCATCGGTGTCGGATCCTGTAGCTGGCGGACTTTGCAAAAATGTTGGGCCAGATTTTAGCCAAATAAGTCCTATCTCCAGAGACTTTACGTTCAATAATTTCAATATCGAGTTGCCGGCAAAGTGACTCAAAATCAGCCACCGTGCAGAAATGAATATTGGGCGTGTCAAACCAGCTGTAGGGCAGCGCCTTCGTTTTTGGCATTCGGCCACTTAAGAGTAACGACAATCGAGAACGCCAATGTCCAAAGTTGGGGAAACTGACGATGGCCTCGTGACCAATTTGAACCACCCGAGTCAGCATGGCGTGGGGCCGTTTTAGCACTTGTAGAGAATCGGCGATAATCACGACGTCAAACTGGGTATTTTCAAAATTAAGGAGACCGTCTTCCATATCTTGCTGAATGACCCGCAGTCCCTTTGTTAGGGCCGTGGTGAGATTTTTGGTATCAATATCAACACCCACGCCATCGATGCCTTTTTCCAAAAAAAGCTTAGCCAGTAGGTCACCACTGCCGCATCCTAAATCCAACACTTTGCTGCCGTTACCTACCCAGCCTGCGATCGTCTCAACGTCACTGCGTAGCATCATGCGGCGACCCTCTTCATCCATGCATGCAGTAGCGCAATGTAATCGGCGTCTTCGAGCAAGAAGGCATCGTGACCTGCGTCAGATTCAAGATTTGAGTAGGTGACGCGCTTGCCGGCCGCCAAGAGCGCGGTTGTGATTTCACGCGATCGAGCAGGTGAGAAACGCCAGTCGGAGCTAAATGAGAGGATTAGAAACTCTGCACTTGCGGGCTCAAGTGCTTTTGCTAAGTCGCCGTCTGAAGCAGCGGCGAGATCAAATCGGTCGAGGGCGCGTGTCATCAGTACATAGGTATTAGCATCGAACCGGGTTGCAAACTGGCTGCCCTGATAACGCAAGTAGCTTTCGACTTGAAAAATAGGTTGTTCATTATCGTCTGGATCGAAGCTTCCTTGGCGTAGTTCACGACCGAATCGATCTGACATGTTGTCGGCCGACATGTAGGTGAGATGCCCGACCATTCGCGCAAGGGCCATGCCCTTTTCAGGTGCTGTGTTGGCGTCAATGTAATCGCCTCCGCACCAATCAGGATCTGAGAATATGGCCTGACGCGCGATTTCATTAAAGGCAATATTTTGTGCGGTGAGACCGGGCGCAGCTGCAATAACGACGCAATGAGTCACCCAGTCAGGGTATGTGATAGACCATTGCAGTGCCTGCATCCCCCCTAGACTCCCGCCCACAACAGCGGCCCATTGGTTAATTCCAAGATGCTGAGCGAGCCGTTTTTGTGATTCAACCCAATCACCAACGGTCACTTGAGGAAAAAGTGAGCCCCAAGGTTTGCCCGTTGTTTTACTGATACTTGCGGGCCCTGTTGAGCCATTACAGCCCCCAATATTGTTGGGACAGACCACGAAAAAGCGATTTGTATCAATGGGCTTGCCTGGCCCGATGACCGTATCCCACCATCCAGGCTTGGTATCAGCCTCGCTATGAAAGCCCGCGGCGTGATGATTTCCTGATAACGCATGGCAAATGAGGACGGCATTATTCCCATCGGGTTGCAGTGCGCCATAAGTCTCGTAAACGAGCTCAAACTCATCGAGTACCTCACCCGACTCCAAGTAGAGCGCGTCACTGAAATGAGCATGCTCGGGTTTGATAACGCCCAAACTGGACGCGCGAGAGGCGGCAGTCACAATGATTAAATTCCAATCACAAAGCTGGGAAGGTTCACGGCGACAGCCATGTGTCCCAATGATACGCGAATCACATTGATCCCAATGAACAAAATGATGGGCGAGAAGTCGAGGCCTCCCATCGGCGGTAGCACTTGCCGAAGCGGTGACATCACGGGTTCGGTCAGCTGCCAGATGAACTCAACGGCGGGGTGTGCGCTTTGGGGTGCGAGAAAGCTGACAATGATGGTCGCCAACACACTGTAGAAAATAATACTGACAATGAGTCCGGTCGCACCTAATGCACTCCAGATCAGTGCTTGCAGAATGTTAAAGGCTTCAAAACGCCCGATCAGCGACAGCATGATCGCAATGAACAGCACTTGGCAGAGTATCAATGCGACTAATCCGCCGGCATTGAACCGGTTCCCCGAGGGAATCAGTTTGCTGAAGGGTTTTACGACGGGGTCGGTGATGCGACGAACGGCCATTGAAATTGGATTGTAGCCACTGACGCCGCACAACTGAGCGAGAAATCGGGTTGCGATCAAAATAAGAGCCAGACTGAACAAGGGCTGTGTGATCGTCATACCAATGTCAGCAAGTGCACTGTTCATAATCCGAACTCCTCGCTCAGTTCAATAGAGCGTTTCTTTGCGGCACGCGTTGCTGACATAACGATCGCCCTTAATTCTGCCGCTTCGAACGATTTGATGGCCTGTTCTGTAGTGCCACCTGGGCTTGTGACATTTTCTCTGAGCTTTGCCAACGCATCGTCACTGGTCTGGGCAAGTTTTGCGGCTCCCAGCGCCGTTTGTACCGAAAGCTGATGTGCGGTCTGGGGCGACATACCCAGTTCGACAGCGGCATCGGCCAGGCTCTCCATGAAGAGGAAGAAGTATGCCGGCCCACTTCCTGAAATGGCCGTTACGAGGTCCAAGTCTGACTCATTACTCACCCATACGCATTGTCCTACGGCGGACATCACGCGCTCGGCGAGTAAGCGCCCGTGGGCGCGTTGATCGGAATTTGAAAAAAGCCCCGTCATGCCTTCGCCCACAAGTGCGGGTGTGTTGGGCATACTACGTACAACTGCGTCATCATTGGGGAGTCCTAGCAGATTCGCCAGTGACGCCGAATTTATACCGGCAATAATGGACAGCACAGTGGCGGTAGAACTGACTCGGTGTGCCAGCGGTGACAGCGCGATACCCGTAATTTGAGGTTTGATTGCCAGCACGATTAGATCGGCACTCAGATCCGCATCCGTTGCGGATTCAGCAATACGAATTAGCCCCGACGCGCGTGCGGCGCTTTGAGCTGCCTCCGAGGGATCTACAACACCAATGTTCTCAGTAGGAAAGCCACTCTCTATGAGTCCCCTATAAATCGCGCGAGCCATGTTACCGCCGCCTATAAATGTAATCTTTGGATCGCTCACTCTATGTGTTCCTTGAATTTGTGCTTAAGTATAACGCGCGCCAAAGATATCTGTGCCTACTCTGACCATGGTTGATCCCGCTGCGATGGCGGGCTCCATATCGGCAGACATTCCCATGGACAGCTCACGCATTTGAGGGGGGATTGCGTCGATGTCCAGCAGACTGGCTATGCGCTCAAACTGCGCAAGTTGAGTCGAGGGGTCAGCCGTGGGCGCGGGTATTGCCATAATGCCGCAGAGCTCTAATCGATCGAACTCCAACGCCGCAAGTGCTAGCTCAGTAAGTTCAGCGGGTGACGAGACCCCAGATTTGCTGGGCTCTTGAGGAATATTGACCTGTAGACACACTTTTAAAGGCGCTTTGTCTGACGGTCGTTGTGCATTGAGGCGCGTTAGAGTCTTCAGTCGATCGACCGAGTGAATCCAGTCGAAGTGCTCGGCAACCAAGCGCGTCTTGTTTGATTGCAAGGGACCTAAAAAGTGCCAAGTGATATCGAGTGAACGGCATTGCTGACATTTTTCGACGCCCTCGCTGACGTAGTTTTCACCAAAATCGCGGATTCCGGCCTCAAAGGCCTCTCGAATGGCATCGACGGGCTTTGTTTTACTGACCGCAATCAGTCTGATGTCGGAGTCAGCTCGATTTGCGTTGCGCGCCGCATTTGTAAGTCGGCTTCTGACGCGAGATATGTTTTCATGTAAGAGTGATTGCTTCATCGCTATATTTTACGTGCGTATAGCTCCTGCAGGAACCTTGCTGTTAAGGACAGTTTTATGGACATTACGGAGCTCCTAGCGTTTACGGCTCAGCAAAATGCGTCTGACTTGCACTTGTCGGCAGGTCTTCCACCTATGATACGCGTGGATGGCGATATTAGGCGTGTCAATGTGCCGCCTATGGATCACGCGCAAGTTCAGACGCTGATGTATGACATTATGAACGATCAACAACGGCGTGATTATGAAGATCAGCTCGAAACTGATTTTTCGTTTGAAGTGCCCGGTATTGCCCGC
>JABIZW010000218.1 GCA_018666295.1 Halieaceae bacterium | reverse complement strand
GTAACTCGGCTGTGGTGGGTGAGGCTCTCGGATTGTTGAATCGGAAAATTGAGTTGCTCAGTGGGGAGGAGGACAGCGCAAGCCTCAATCTAAAAACGGTTCCCGCAAATGTCAGTGGTTCAGGCCTAGCCTTTGCATCGAATGAACCCCTCACGCACAACGAATCTCTTGAGCTGACTCTCCTGCTGCTCCCAGTTAATGCTGCGGTTCGCGTCAGAGCCAGTGTCGTGACCTGTTCGGATTATCGGGGTAATGACTGGACTTACTGGATACGCTCAAAATTCGACCCTAAGCAAGAAATCATTACAGAGCAGATTGTTCAACACGTGAATCTAAAGCAAGTGCATAGTCTGGCTTCGCGTCAAAAAAAACGTTAGGCCTGGGAGAGAAAAATTCGCTGCCGGCTAGGTCCAGTCAGTGAGTTTAGAGCGCAGTCGGGCAACTGCTTGACCATGAATCTGCGAGACTCGAGACTCACTGACATTCAGGACCATCCCAATCTCCTTGAGATTGAGCCCCTCGGTATAGTAGAGCGACAACATCAGCCCCTCTTTTTCGGGCAAACGCCCGATAGCCTCGACGACTGCCTCGCGCCGTGCTGAGTCAAAAACGGTATTAGTCGTCGCATCGACTTCTGTTGGCACATCCAACTCTTCAAGCTGGCCAATTCGAGCGCAGGCCAATTCTCCTGACAGTTGCTGGTAACTGTCCAAATCCATTTCGAGCTGATCAGCAATTTCTTGATCCGTTGCCGGTCGACCAACCCTTTGCTCAGCACGCTCTATCGCCGCCGCAACACGGCCCAAGTCACGTTGTACGCTTCTTGGCAACCAGTCACGGCTACGCAATTCGTCCAACATGGCACCGCGAATTCGGATAGCGGCATAGGTAGAAAACTGAGCCCCTGAATCCACCTGATGGTCATCGGACGCCTTTAAAAGACCAATCAAACCCACCTGAATCAAATCATCCATTTCGATATGTGCGGGCAAGCGCACCAACAATTGTTGGGCGATGCGCTTTACCAGCGGTAAATGCGCACGAACCAAGGCATCGCCCTGACTCGCCCCGCCGCAGGCGCCGTATTCTGATAGCTTGGCGCTAGTGCTGAGGTTCACTGGGCTGTCGCAAAAGCTGTTCAACGAAAAATCCCATGCCCGGGACCGCGCCGTCATAAATATTACTGGTCAGTCGTCGACCTGCATCGCGTATCGCCACTGCTGCAGGTGACCGGGGGTAAAGGCTCACCAACGCCGCGCGCTCCTGAACAGCCCGTCGAAGGTAGGCATCCGAGGGCACCCCACCTAAATACCCTAAATCTACGTCGAGATATTTGTCCGCGACCGTTGTCAAACGCTCGTATACCTTTCGGCCCTGAGCCGCACTATCAATTTGATTCGTCAAAATTTCAAAGCGCCTCACACCGCGATCATTGCGCATCACTTTCATCAGCGCGTAGGCATCGGTCAGCGAAGCAGGTTCGTCACACACCACAACTACGACGGTTTTACAGGCCGAAACAAAGGTCTGTACCGTGGTATCAATGCCGGCACCGGTATCAACAATCAAAACATCAGGGGCGTCGATTTGTTCAGAGAAAGAGCGCACCAGATTGTTTTGCTCAGACTGATCAAGGCTAGCAAGCCGCGTCACACCGGAGGAAGCCGGTACGATTCGCAGGCCCTCAGGTCCCTCAACAATGACTTCAGAAAGTTGATGCGTGCCCGCCACAACGTCAGCGAGGGTTGGCCCTACAGACACACCCAAAATGACATCAACGTTTGCAAGCCCAAGGTCGGCATCAAGTAGAATGACATCTAAGCCCTCCCGGGACATAGACACACCCAAATTAACAGCGATGTTGGTTTTACCAACACCTCCTTTGCCGCCTGTTACGGCGATTACATGCATGGACTTCTCCTGACTGAAAACTCCCTCATAAGACCCCAATCTTAAGGGCGTACAAGGTATCGACCCTGCATCGTAGCGCAGTCCGTACATCGCTGTCAGACCGCCACTTTAAGCTGGGCTGCCTGACGCTCCAGACTGCGTTTGGCAAGACGTTTGGCATTCGACAGCATTTCGTCACCGGACACCGATAACAAGCTGTTTGTTCGCACATCATAGCGACCCGCAAGGGCCAGTTCACTCGCCACGACGACGTCGATTACGGCACCGAGGGAGGTCGCCTCATCAACCTTGGTGGTTATGACGCCAGCTAATGGCAGGTGACAGCAATGATCAAGTATTTCACGTAAATGATCGCTGCTCGCGGTAGCAGGGAGGGCAACAAACGCTGCCAGACCTCCGCGCTGACGTGATAACAGCGTTAGCACCGGATCCTGGGATCCTAGCGCGGGGCTTAATGCCGGTGTATCAATGATGATTTCACGGGCCCACCGACACCCTGACAGGGCCTCCGCCAGCTCGTCGTGACTTCGAGCACTGTACTGCTTAACGTTAAGTCGTGTTGCCAGCTG
>JABIZW010000273.1 GCA_018666295.1 Halieaceae bacterium | reverse complement strand
GCGGCGATGATTCGCGCGGTAGATCGCAGTGTGAGCCGGATACTGGACACCTTGGAGGAAGAGGGCATTGCCGATAATACCATGGTCGTTTTCACCAGTGACAATGGTGGCGCTGGGTATATTGGGCTTCCGGGTGTCAATCAGCCTTTCCGAGGTTGGAAAATAACGATGTTCGAAGGTGGGATACGCGTGCCACTGTTTATGAAGTGGCCCGCGCAACTGCCCGCGGGCACTGTGGTAGAGACACCGACAGCGCACATTGACGTTATGCCGACGATAGCCGCCGCAACCGGAGCCGTCATTCCTGAGACTGTGGCGATAGACGGTGTGCCACTGCTGGATCTAGCACAGGGTCAGGGCGATACTGAGTGGACGCGTGACACGCTGTTTTGGCAAAACGGGCACTACCAAGTGGTGCGCCACAACGACTGGAAACTTCAAGTCAATGAACGACGGACCGACGGTAGAAACGTGTGGTTGTTCGACTTGGCGACGGATCCAACAGAGCAGGTCAACCTGGCATCCACAAGGCCTGACGTCGTTACCCAGCTGGAGCGCTTACTCAAAGACCACAATGCTGACTCAGTGGGTCCGCTCTACGCGCCGGCTATGGACTCTGCCATTTTGGTCGATAAAACGGTTGATCAGCCATTTGTCGATGGCGATGAATACGTGTACACACCGAACTAATCGGGCCAAGACTCGGTCAGAACACGATGCGGCGCCAGTCAATCTAAAAGGAGTAAGCCTTTGAAACACTATATTTTGTGGGGCATGCCAGCCTCGTTGTATACGGCTAAGGCCCGCAGCTACTTGATTAAGCGCGGCGTTCCCTTTGTAGAGTACGGCGTTAATCATCCCGAGTTTAGCGAGCGTGTCGCACCGGCAGTGGGTCGCTTTATTTTGCCTGTCGTTGAGTGCCCTGATGGGCGTCTTATTCAGGACGGGGCGAACATCATCGATGAGCTCGACGTCGAATTCGGTAAAGACGCGTCGGCATTTCCTGAGTCTGGCGTCCTCAAGACGCTCGCCTACCTGCTCGAACTCTTTGGAGGCGAGGGCCTGTTGAGACCTGCCATGCATTATCGTTGGAATTTTGACGATGAGAACATAGCGTTTATTCGAAACGAGTTCAGCAGTGCGTTAGCACCCGTTGGTGCGTCGGATGAGGAGCGAGATGCGACGTTCGATTTTTCCAGTGGTCGTATGCGCAAAGCTGCGGTGTCTTTTGGCGTGACGCCAGAAACGTTTGCCCGGGTCGAGCAGAGTTATCAGGAGTTCCTCGCCCTTTTTTCCGCACATCTGAGGTCGCATCCATTTCTGTTGGGGGGGCAGGCAACGATTGCTGACTATGGTTTTATCGGACCTTTATTTGCACACCTTAATCGAGACCCTGCGCCACTCCGATTGATGCACCAACAGGCGCCTGCCGTAGGTCGCTGGGTTGAGAGAATGAATTCGCGGGAGGAAAAGTGGGTAGAGCACAGACTCGATCCCAGTCTTGTTTCACCCGATCAGTTGCCCGATACGTTGACCGCACTTTTAAGGTATATCGCCGAGGAATACCTTCCTGAAATACGCGCGCATGTGCGCTTTGCCAACGAGTGGATCGCCAGTCGCCCGGGCGTTTTGGAAGTTGCTAACGGCGGATCGTTTAAAGGCCGTGCGATCGGAATGTGTGCGTTTAGTTGGCGTGATACCACGATCGAAACGGCGGTCATGCCTTACCGGTTTTTCCTTTTACAGCGTGTTCAGGACGCCTACGCGAAGGCTACGACGAGTGAGCAAGCGCAGTTGGACCGCGTGTTGGCCGACGTTGGCTTGTCCGAAATTCTCTCACTGAAAACAACCCACAAAGTTGCGCGGGTGAACCACCTCGAGGTTTGGGAGTAGTGGGTTACTGTCGTCGTCAACTGCGTAAGTCTCCGGCGGACTGGGTCTTAAGTCGACGAGGTTTCAAGTGGCCTAGGCTTCAAATGGTTTAGGTTTCAAGTGGTTTAGATTTCACGTGGCTTAAGTCTTCAGTAGCTGAGGACGGGTTAGCAATATCGCTTGGGAAAACGAAGGTATAGCGACTATGGCAGAGCAATTTAAAGATCAGGGTGGTGCGGCAACCATGGATCCTTCGCCTATTTTCCGGCGAATCGTATCTACGGTTGTGACGCGCACGCACAGCGAAACGCGCCTGGTGTCGCGACGACGTAAAGCAGAAAGTATCAGACAGCGGTCGGGTAGAGCGCACGTTGTCGAATACTTTCATCAGGTGGCCGACGGGTACAGCCACCTTGCCAGCCAACTCTTAGAGCAGTTTGCCGCGCGGTACGGTGTCGAGTTGAAGTGCCATATCGTCAGAGGGCCCGAGGGTGATAACGCCCCCGACGCTGAGCTGTTACTGGCTTTGTCACGGTATGACGCCGGACTCATCGCCCCACAATACGGCACTGATTTCCCCCTGGGTGCCAAATCACCCCCACAGTCGCTGGTCGACCTCGCGTCATCGATTCTTGCGGCCTCGGCTCATCACTTAACGCCGGGCCTTGTGTCAGGGGTCAGCCGGGCGCTATGGGCGGATGACTTAGGATTGCTCAAAAGCTTGGCTAAGGAGCACGGCGAGGCTGACGCGAGCACGACCCAGTCTGCACTTGATGCCGGAACCCAGCGACGCACTGCGCTTAAGCACTATTCGGGTGGCATGTTTTACTACGAAGGTGAGTGGTACTGGGGTGTCGATAGACTTCACTACCTAGAAGATCGCTTGGCTGCGCTGGGCGTGGATAGTGAGCCGAATGAACCGGCTGTTGCGGCGTGTCCAGCGGTCGACTTAGGTGATGTTAAGAATGCTAGCGCACTGACGCTTGAGTTCTTCCCCTCGCTTCGAAGTCCCTACACCTCGATTGTATTTGATGAAACAGTCGCCTTAGCCGCGCAATCAGGTGTCACACTCCACCTTAGACCGGTGTTGCCGATGGTCATGCGGGGTGTTCCAGCAACGCGGGAAAAGGGTACTTATATTTTTTCAGACACCGCACGCGAAGCGCGTCGGCGTGGCGTGCCCTACGGCAACTTTTTTGACCCGATAGGGGAACCTGTTCGGCGCTGTTATTCGCTCTATCCGTGGGCCGATAGCCAGGGCAAAGGCATTGACTTACTCTCAAGCTTTCTCAGGCACGCATTTTCGATGGGCGTTAATACTAATACCAGTCGCGGCTTAAGACGGGTGGTCGAGTCAGCAGGGTTGAGTTGGCATGAGGCGAAAGAACACCTGGGTGACACCACCTGGGAGGGGCTGGTCGAAGCGAATCGACTGTCAATGTACGACGGCGGCCTGTGGGGAGTTCCCAGTTACCGGCTTATTGATGCAAACGGCGACGTACAACTTGAGATCTGGGGACAAGACCGTCTTTGGCTTGTGGCGCAGGAAATCCGGCGCCACCATTGTCCCCTGTAACGTTTTGGGGGCTGCTCAGCCCAAGCCAAGGGCCTTGGCCTCCTTGTCGAGAATTGTCACAACAGCGGGTTCGCCTCGCACGCTAGCAATGAGCGCGGCCAACTTTGGCCACGTGGCTGCCGGGACGTGGTAGCCCGCATAGCCGGCGTTGATAAAGGGACTCACAATTGTCAAATCTGCGAGCGTAAAGTGGTCAAACAGATAACCAGTCTCAGGAAGTTGGCCTTCAAGGTAGTCAAGTAAAGGCGGTAACTTCTTTTCGATAATGGTTGAAATCAGTGCCTCGTCTGGCTCTTGCTTGAACGCCCTGGGTCGCATGTATCGCTGAAAAAAGATCCCCGCGGCAAGCTCTGCAACAGCGCCTGAGGCAAAGTCGTCATACCAGTCAGCCATGGCTCTATCGCCCACTTGCGGCGGATAAACCGCAACGTCGGGATAAGCCGATTCGAGGTATCGACAGATGACCTTTGAGTCCCCCAGCGTTAACTCACCATCCACGAGCGTTGGGATTTTTCCGAGCGGGTTAAGCGTTTTGTACTTTGCATCACCTGTGAACGGCATCTGGGTGACAATTTCGTAGGGGATACCCTTCATTTCTAGGACGATAAGGACTTTTCGTACAAATGGTGAGCCGTGTACGCCGTGTACTTTTAACATGCAGACCTCTTTATTTTAATGGTTCTTTGACGTGGTTAGCTTACCATTTAGACGGCGAGTGGGGTGGTTTAAGCAGCTGAAAACTAGGTCAGGTCAGGTCGAAGGCTTGCATCATGATGGGGCAGCTAGGAGGATAACGAGACGGATCGAATTTACGAGGACCTTGTGGTGGCTAAGCTTACTTTTTTTTACGATTTATCCTCCCCCTGGACTTATCTTGCATTTAACAATATTCAGTCGATCATTGAGGAAACCCAGGCGAGAGTGGTCTGGCGTCCCTTCCTTGTTGGAGGCGTTTTTAATGCGGTCAATCAGGGCGTCTATGCGGCACGATCGAACCCAACCGACCCGAAGGTCATTCATACCTTTACATGGCTTCACGAGTGGGCCGCTTTGGCAGATCTCCCCCTTAAATTTCCCACCGAGCACCACCCCATTAAGTCTGTGCTGGCGATGAGGGCCTGTTGTGCACTTGAGAGCGAGCAGGACACGCTTTATGCGTTTTCTCACGCCGTGTTTAAGGCCTATTTTACGCACGGCAGGAACATTGACGACCCATCGGTGGTCGCCGATGTGGCCAATACGCTGGGTATTGACGGGGAGCGTTTGGTTGATCGCGCCGGCGAACAAGTCATTAAGGACCGGCTTCGAGCGAACACCCAAGAGGCCATTACTAAAGGTGCGTTTGGTTCGCCGACCATGATTGTAAACGAGGACCGATTGTACTTTGGGAACGACCAGCTTCCATTGGTTCGCCAGGCGTTACTGTGACGGGTGCGAACTCCCGCTAGAACAATTTAAAACGTCTGCCGCGTGCACGGGGTACTTTGTGCTCCTCGGGCAGTTCACATAGCCGCTCCATCTTGTTGACACTGCCATCGGTGTACTCCCAAATCAGATATTCGCCTTCTCGGTAACGACTGACGACCTTGGGACCCCAGCCAAACACGTGAAAGTTAAGCTTGTTACTCTCCCAAATCATCGATGCTGAGGTGCGCATGCAAAACCTGCGCTCGCCGGCAGTAAAGAGCACATTCCCCTCCGTGTCATTTGTATTTAAGCCTGCGGTGCTGTTGGGGCCGTAGTCGTGAATAATCCCTGACGACGTGATCACGGTGCGTTCTCCACACTGCTCAACGCGCTCCACGTGACCGGTTCGCGCTCCTTCAACAGCCCGCCACAAGCCACGAATGTCACCTGCACCCTTGGCAAGTGGTTCGGTGCATTCGCGCAGTATCGGTAATGGAAACTGCGAATAGGCGCAGCCTGGGGTGTTCCCTTTTGGAATTTCGGCCGCCATCAGTCCGCTGCTATCGAGCTTGGGCAGTTCACAATAATTGTAGGTTGACCCATCACCTGCCAGCGTCACGGGATCGGTGGTGAGCGGCGGTCTGGGCGACAAATAAGCAAATGTGAATACGCAGAACGCTAGCAGCAGCAGAGAGAACGCCGCGACCTTCAGGGTATTGATAATCATTATGATGGTCCTCAGGGTCTTAAAATCACACCTTCATGGGCGCCAACTTCGGCGTCGAGCATGCTGCGAATCTTGAGCGTCATGGGTTCTGGGCCGCAGGCTTCCTTCATCTCAATCCACTGCTGTGCAGAGCTCATGAAATCGGCCATGGCATGACCCATCTGTTGCCACATCTCGCTGATTCCAAGACGTTCTCGGAGCACTCCAATTTGATCCGGGCCCGACCAAAATACAGGCTTTGCTCCCGGTAGGCTTGGAGTGCCGCCAGAGTGGCTGGAATCCCAGTGTGTTTTGCCGACGGATCCTGAATAAGAAATCGTCTCGCCCAGCTTTTGATGCAACTGTGCGACAACTTGAGAATTTCCCGCGACGTCGAAAATAACGGTCGTCGGATCGGGGGCGATTTGAGCAATGTCATCATAAGAAAGAACGCTGTCGAAGCAGTCGAGTTGCGTCACAAAATCGAAATTTCGGCTTGAAGTCAGACCAATAGTCTCGATTTTCCCACCAAAGTTCTTTTTCATAAGGTAGCCAAACCCCAAGGCGGTTTTTGCTGAGGCCGAGGTTACAATGACACGACTGGCGCCATGAAAATGATGATCCTCGCAGTAGCTCTGCATTAAGAAGGAGGTGCCAAAAAGGGGCCGAAACATCATTATCGTTTCTTCGAGCTCTGGAGCGTACCCAGGCTCAGTTTTTGTAAATGCGTACTCATTATAAAACGCTGGCACCACTGATCGGCATTGCTTCGTGTCTGTGAAGCCGTTTCGGCTGGTCTCGCCCGGCGCCATGATGACGTGCGAGGCGATAGGGAAAAAGCCGTAAATGCGCGTCCCGACCTCAATTTGTGGGTGCTTTGACGCCACGATGTCGGCGTAGCCCCAGCACGGCAGATTTGCAAGCCCCTCGGTTGCCGGAAAGATGTCCAAATACCGAATCAGTCCAGACTTTCCAGCCAGCCCGTAGCTTATTGAGTTCGCAGTCAATGCGAGCTTGTCGACCTTTACCAAAATTTCGCCGTCGGAGACGGCGTTCTCAGTCGCCTCGAATGTGGTGATCTGACGCGTGTCGCGAAAGTCATGGAGGTTGAGCGAGAGTGAGTATGCGAGGTTTTCCATAAACGCCTTCCAAGAGTATTGATCAGTTGCATAATATTTTTAATATGGCATAAAGAGTGTCAATAAATTGCCGGTTACGCAAGTGCGTCGCGACCAGTGAATCGTTAAAACTGATGTTAAAAGTGCGTGTCAAAAGATGAGACTCCGAGGAAGAAAAGCAATGATGACTGTATTACGGACGTGTGATGAGCGATTTCAGGGCTTATCGGACTACGCTTTCGAACCCCATTACATCACCATTAGCGACAGTGACGGTTCTAAGATTCGCGTCCATTACGTTGACGAGGGGCCCCGAGAGGCGCCCACGATATTATTGATGCACGGGAATCCGACTTGGGTGTACCTCTACCGGTTCATGATTCCTGGCTTAGTGGCCGCGGGAAACCGAGTCATTGCGGTCGATCTCGTGGGTTGTGGGCGCAGTGACAAGCCTGCAAAACGCAGTGACTACAACCAAGCCCGTCACGTGGAGTGGATGTCTCGCTGGCTCGAGACAGCAGACCTGAACGAGATCACGCTTTTTTGTCAAGATTGGGGTGGAACGATAGGGCTCCACTTGGTTGCTGACTACCCGGATCGATTTGCGCGTGTGATTGCTTCGAACACCGGACTACCGACAGGG
>JABIZW010000105.1 GCA_018666295.1 Halieaceae bacterium | reverse complement strand
TCTCTGCGCCCAGCCAGGTTATATACCGACAAAACAGCTTCGAGATACGGCAGCAGATCTTCGGCGGGGAGTGCCTCATGCAGTTCCTGACCGATAATCGGTGTCCGCCCTAACCCGCCGCCCACAAACACTCTAAATCCGATACGCCCCTTGACATCTATCAACTGAAGACCGATGTCATGCGCTCGAATCACAGCCCGATCGGCGGAACCACCGGTAATGGCAATTTTGAATTTACGGGGCAGAAACTGAAACTCGGGGTGGTCGGTGGACCACTGTCTAATGAGTTCAGCATAAGGCCTTGGATCAGCGACCTCGTCGAGAGCCGCGCCGGCAAACTGGTCAGTGGTCACATTGCGAATGGTATTGCCACTAGTCTGTATCGCGTGCATATCGACGTCGGCCAATGCCTCTAGAATATCGGGTGTGTCGATCAGTCGTGGCCAGTTAAATTGAACATTTTGCCGCGTTGTAAAGTGTCCGTAACCCTTGTCCCATCTGTCGGCAACGTCCGCGAGCTGCCGCATTTGCCTCGGTGTCAGCGAGCCATAAGGAATAGCAACTCGAAGCATGTAAGCGTGAAGCTGAAGATACACCCCGTTCATCAAGCGAAGCGGCTTGAACTCATCTTCTGTGAGAGAACCGTTTAAGCGGCGCTTCACTTGATCTCGGTACTGCAACACACGATCTCTAACGAACGCGCGGTCAAACTCAGTATAGGCGTACATTAGACGGCCACCTTTTGACGCTGGGATTCTTGTTTGCCGTGACAGTAGTTACTCGGTCCGCGCTCCCTAAAGCGCTCCCGATAGTGTCTGGAGACCAGTCGATTGCCCTCTTCCACAACTTCCGCAAGGTAGGCTCCGATGACCACAGCATCGCTCACCACCCGCTGAAGTGATGCCTGAGCCTGTTCTAGCGACTCAAACACTTTTGACCCGGTAAGGTCGGTACTCCAGATCCCCGAGGGGTGCCAGTAAACGGCCTCGCCTGACAGTAGATCATTCGCAGTAATGACCACAGGCAACTTAATAGCGGCCATCAGAAGCCTCCACAAGGTCGTCGAGAACACTTAGGGGCTGTACCGCCTCATGATCACCAATTCCGACTAATATAATCAGAGGGCCGTTCCATTCATTGTGTTCCAGTGTTTGGGCAAATTCTGCGAGTGTCGATACGAAGCATCGCTCATTGTCGCGTGAAATATTTTCGATACACGTGATCACTAGGTTTCTGTCAGCACCCGCCATCATCAGGCGACCTTGCAAAAACGCAGAGGCCCGTCGCCCCATATAAATTGCCAGCGCTTGCCCTGATTGCACGAGCTGGCGCCAATCGTGATCCGCATAGCCCTTCGCGTCGTGAGCCGTCATCAAGGTGACGCTCGAGTTACGATTGCGTCGTGTTAAGGAATACTTAAGGCTCGCGGCGGCCGCTGACGCCGAGGTGACACCCGGTACCACTAAGGTTTCAATACCCGCGTTATGTAACACGGCCAGCTCCTCGTCGAGCCGGCCGAAAATTGAGGGATCACCGCCTTTTAAACGAACCACTTTTGCGCCGCTACTCGCCTCTGTCAGCAGGACGTCGTTAATGTCGGCTTGGGTCACATGTTCACCAAACCCTTTTTTACCGACATTAATGAATTTCGCCTCACGGCGAGCCAGCTCCAGGACGGCGCCTCCTACAAGGCGGTCATAAACAATCACCTCAGCGTCGTGAAGTAGTCGTCGCGCTTTTAGTGTTAACAGCTCGGGATCCCCCGGACCTGCGCCAACAAATACCACAGAGCCCGACTCTCGGCCTCTGTCCAAATGGGTCGCGAGCAGCGTCTCAAGATCTTGTCTGACCTCGGTAGCAGTGCTCGCACCCGTTAGCCTATCGGAACTGAAAAATGCCTTCCAAAACTGCCGTCGTGCCAGCCCCTCAGGTAAGACGCGCACCTTTGAACGAAACGCCTGCGCAAATCGAGCCATCTCCCCAAGACGTGTGGATAACTGCGACTCGATATCTGACTTAAGCTGTCTTGCCAAAACCGGTGCGGTGCCCTCCGTGCCTATCGCCACGACAACGGGGTCGCGATCTACAATTGCGGGCGTTATAAAATCGCAGGCGTCGGTTCGGTCTAAAACGTTGACCATCGCTCCTTGTGCGCGGGCAAGCTCAGCAACCACATCGTTTACGGCATCATCATGGTGTGCAGAATAGACAAGCGTCACGCCGGTAAAGTCAGCCCCGCAGGGCAACCCCGTGTTCAGCTTTATTAGGCCTTCTTGGCCCCATGACCGCATCTCGTCACTCGGCGCGTTAGCAAACACAGTAATATCGGCCTGTGTCTTTAGCACACCACGGCACTTGGCATCGGCCATCTGTCCGTCACCGACGATGACAACCTTACGTCCCTTTGTCGCCACGAAAATCGGAAGAAAGTCCATATTGAGAAACTCTTAGAATTCGCCAACATAATAGGACTTAATTCTTTTTGAATGGTCTTATAACCAAAAAGTAAGATATAAATTCTTGAATATATTAATTTATAGGTAAATTATCGTTATTTGAGTGACTTAAAGAGGAGTTTAGACATGGACGCCACGGACAAAGCCATTTTGAGACTGGTACAGACCGACGCAACATTGTCCCTAGATGACATCGCAGCACGAGTTGGCGCTTCTAAAACACCCGTTTGGAATCGACTTAAGCGTCTGCGGGATGACGGCGTCATCGCGCGGGAGGTGGCCATTCTGGACCCTACGGCGCTGGGCTTGGACACGTGCTTCTTCGTCCTTGTGAAAACCAGTGAGCACGATGCAGCCTGGCAAGATCGTTTTTTAGCGGCTGTCAATCAACGACGAGAGGTTACCGAGGCTCACCGTTTAGCCGGCGAGGTGGACTACATACTGAAGGTTCGCGTCCCTAATGCCCAAGCTTATGATCAGTTCTATCAGGGACTCATTTCAGACGTGAAGGTTTTTAATGTGACTGCGCTTCTGTCGATGGAGCAACTCAAGAGCACCACCGCGCTACCCCTTTAACATGTTTTTCTGGACACACCGATTGGCCATCTCTTAGTATGAGAATCGTTCTCATTAACTTGCCTGCACAGAGGAAATCTCATGAAAAAAATTATCGCTCTCTCGTCGGCCATTGTGGTCACAACGCTCTCCTCGCTCTCACATGCAGGCGCTGACTGCACGGAGTATCCAAAGTCACAGTGGATGAGCGTGCTCGATCTACAAAAGCGAATCATTAATGAGTACGGCTTTTCCATTAAAAATTTCAAAGTTGATGACGAGTGCTATGAAATCTATGGATGGCAAACCGATGAGGACGGCAAAGAGCAAAAGATCGAGGTGTACTTCGATGCGTCAAATGGCGATATTGTTAAGAAAAAGATGAAGTAATGCATGCGCTGGGACCTCTACATTCGCCTGTTTCATTGGTCCCTCGTTGCGGGAATAGTGGCTAACTATTTTCTTTTAGAAGAAGGCGAGACGCTTCACGAATGGGTAGGTTACGTCGTTTGCGCACTTGTGGTATTCCGTCTCCTATGGGGGTTTATGGGTCCAACGCGTGCGCGCTTCAGCACGTTTCTCAAGCCTCCCAATACCGCCTTTTATGAAGTGAGGGAGCTTGCTTCACCTCACACCCTTCCAAACACGCACACGGCACTGGGCGGGTATCAGCTTGTGTTGGTCCTTGCGCTTGTTATTGGTGTTGGGCTCACAGGCTGGATGCAAGATCTCGATGCATTTTGGGGGGAAGACTGGCTTCAAGATCTGCATGAGCTGCTTGCAAATGCGTTAGTACTCGTGGCGTGCTTCCACGTAGCCGCGGTGTTATGGATCCACTTCGCGCTTAAGACCCCCTTGCTGCAACGGATGTGGTTTGGCAGCAAATACGCGACGAAAGCGGGTAATACAGGAGACGTCTAGCCTAGGACGCGTCAAGGTCGTTATTGGCACCTGGCGTGTCTAAAACGACGGGCGCGCCACCCAGAATACTTCCACACACCGAACAGGCGGCGATGTCTTTGACGCCGCGGCGGGATAACGTTGGCAACACCTGAGATTCGCAGGTCAAACAGTAGGTCTCAGACGCGAGTCGTGGGGAAAAGATGCCGACCCCAATCCAGAGCGCCAGCGCGCCAAAAATCAACATAATAAACAGCTCAGCGCTCATGCGTTGCAGCCTACTTGAGCCTGTAAACCTATTTGTATTCGCCGACCCACACGCAAAGCCATGCTAAAAAAGCAGCCGCAGAGATACCGGCAAAAAACAAAAGTGTCCCAAAATCCATGAACGAGTCCTTGGCTAAAACGCCACATAGACCAGACTAAAACCCTAATCACCGACCCGACACTCATTTTTTCCAAGACTGTGAACTGGCTCATACTCATTCGTTATCCTCGTTGTTTAAATACCAACAGGCACTCTGTGCGCACTCAATCTCAATCGCAAAAGCGCGGACCAAGCACTCACGAAACGCCGGCGACACGCTCAGGTATAACCCATCGCTGCAAACCTACAGCGAGTAAGATCACTAAGGTCCCGCCAAGATGCGCCATCACGGCCACGTTTTCCACGGTTCCAGATGCGATAATGGGACGTCCCAAAGTCGCTTCAGAAGCCACCTTCAGGGTCACTGCAATCACTAACCAGACAGCCCACTGATCACCCCGTCTTGCTAAGGCAAGTAATCCACCCACTAGCAAGCCATGTAAGCCGCCCGATAACCCGCGAGTCTCAACAACTACAAAATCAAGCGCCGGTGGTTTACTCAGTAAATGTTCGGCGCCGGTCGCCCCTATCGTACCCAGTAACAAGTAAACCGCGAGGATAGTCGGTGGCGCTGAACGATTGATCAGTACCGCAATTACGGCCACCGCGGCCAGATTTAACATCAGGTGGCTAACGTTCTCGTGAACAAAACCCGCGGTCAGCAGTTGCCAATAACTGAAGTCGTATCGCTGATACGCAAACGCCTCCTGCCATGAAACGGGCATCAGTGCCACCAGCCCGAGCACGACGATGGTCAGCACTGCCAGCGCGATAAACGAAGCGTGCTCATGGTTTGGTGGCGGCCTTTTCAAGAGCATTTATCCATAAGTACGTCAAGCGCCAAACGCGCGCTCAGCGAGCCGCGTTGGGGGACGCGCACCGTTGTTATTTTCCAGCTCGGGCGACATGACGCGTTCGCCAAACAATGGCCGCGAGTAGCAGGAGCGTGTACCACTCTGAACTTCCACCCGAACTTGGCTTATCTTGCACGGTAATGGAAAGCGCAGCGGGCACACTAACCGCACCGTCGCTCACAACAACCTCAAAGCGGAGCGTTTCTGTTGCGCTCACTTTGGGCGTCGTTATAGTGACCGAGGCCGCATTTCGACCAGAGATCGTGGCCAGTGAACCTGACGTTTGTGCCCAGGAGTAGGTGTAATTCTCTCCAGCGGCGGCGTTGGTTACTGTG
Organism: Halieaceae bacterium; assembly: GCA_018666295.1. GTDB lineage: Bacteria > Pseudomonadota > Gammaproteobacteria > Pseudomonadales > Halieaceae > Luminiphilus. Next base: position 4,739 of record JABIZW010000105.1, on the reverse strand, counting down.
ACGGAGGCACTGACGATGCCGCCTTCTTGGACCGATGAAAGATCCACAGCGACAGCCACTTCAGGTGTGATATTCGTCACAGTCACAACATACTCTTCCGTCGTTACGTCGACGCCGTCGCTGACTGAAACGCTAAAGATGAGGTCCTCAGAGGCTACAGCGATTCGTGGCAGGCCCATGGCCAGATCAGCAGTGTTCTGTCCGGTAAGCGTTGCCGCAGTTCCCGACGTTTGGCTCCACTGATAGGTGTACGTGTCGTCGTCAGCGGCGTTTGTAACCTCAACCGAAACGACGGTCTGAACGCCCTCCTCCAATAAATCCTGCGGCGCTGACAACGAGAGTTCAGGCGGCACATTTGTTACCTCCAGTGAGAACTGCTCTGAGACCTGACCACCCGCACCATCGTCGACCGTGAACGCAAAAACGAGAATCTCTGCATTTTTGACGCGCGGCGAGGTAATGGTCACTTCTTTCGTATCAGCACCCAGTAACACAGCCTCAGGTCCTGAAAGTTGAACCCAGTTGTAGGTCAACACATCGCCCGAGTTCCGATCTGTCGTCTCAGCGACCACACCAACGGAGGCCCCCTCTTCAACGCTGTCACTGTATTTGTCCAAAGACAATCGGGGCAAACTGTTGTCGCAGACTACCGAGTCACCCGGCACCGTTTCGAACAGCATGGGGGAGGCAATATTGGATACTGAAACATTGTCGATCCACCAACCGTAGTCGGCCACCGACTGATCCGACACAATACGGAATCGGAATCGAACCTTGGATCCGTTCAAGCTGGCACCAAAGCTAATGGTCTCGCGTACGCCCTCAAAAGAATCTGCATCTAGACGACCGTTGTAGGCGGGTCTACCCGACAATGCCGACTGATTAAAGTCGAGCAATGTGCTCGGATAGCCGACACTAAACTGGCCGCCGACGTCTGCCGCGTCTTGCCAGTCACCCCCATCAACGCTGATTTCAACAACGCCACCATCCCAGTCAGCTTCGATCCAGTAGTAGTGCCAAAAACTAATCGCAAAATCGGCGCCCTCACCAACGGTGAACTCGATGGTCTCGGTCACCACATCGGTAGGATACGGGTTGTTCAGTAGGAGCATTATGCGAGTACCCAATGGCTCACCCGTAAAACTCTGGAATAACGCCACGTTTTCCGCATCAACAACTTGGGTGCCCTCGGCGAGAATGGATTCTTGGTAGAGGACACGCTCTTTGAAGGCTGAGAAAAACGACCGTGACTCCATGTCCTCCAGGACCTGATCGCCCACCAATGGCTTGGGCTCAAAGTCGTAATTTACAACGGTCGCCAGTTCAACTGGCGCGGGCTCTACCGTTTCGTCGCCCGTCTCGACTTCCAAGAACTGAAGTTCCATGGTCAGGGTATCTGCCGTCCCTGCTGCGTTGAGCACCAGTTCTATTTCCGGACTGAATACTGTTTCAAACAAATCAACATTTGAAAATTCAACAATACCGGCATTTTCCATGGTGACGTCGTGACCACTCGTAACAACCGCTTGTGCGCGGATCATCGATAAAAACTCAGACCCCGTATTGCTGACATCAAAAGAAATTGTTCCTGTCTCACCGACATCTAAAACGCCGTCGCGCGAGCAAAAGCCAGCATCGAGGCCATCAAAGTCCTCAGTCAGAACAAAGTTTTCGGTTTCATAGGTCGACAACTGACTGAGGTAAGACTCCGACACACCAGACAATGGGTAAGCACCACGCGACGGTGGAACCGCACCGAGACCCATTCCTCTGCGCGCAAAAGCCTCAATAGCCAGCGTATAGTCCGCTGTATCACTGGCGTACATAGCCGCGAGAATAGCGTCGCGCGCCTCGGTATAGGTGGGTGCAATCGGTGTCATCTTGTAACCGGCGACAAGGTAATCCGCCATTCGACTCTCAGCCTCGCTAAACACGTGCACGTCGAGTAAGCCAACGTAGATATCCCACAACATCGAGGCCCACACCTCACCAGCAGCATGGGGCGAGCCGTTTGAGGTTGGTGGTAAACCGTCAGGCTCTGCACCGTCTTGTATATGAGTGAAGGTTAGCGGGTTGACTGCCATATTGACTGTATAGGGCGCACGTCTTACTGAATTGGTAAAGTTGGCCACGTGCGTGCTTACGGTGTACCCAGTCTCAAAGTTCGCGTTCCCTTCGATTTCAGCATGGGACTCCCGAAGCAGGAACATGAGTGCATGGAAGTCGCTCCATCCCTCACCCATCGCGCGTCCCTGAAAATTAACCAGGCCGTTCGCATTACCCACCAAGCGATTCTGAATGTAGTGTCCCCACTCGTGCGCAATGATGCCGTTATCAAATGTAGAATCTTTGAGCGCGCCGTTAGACAGTAGCTCAGCAGTCACCTCTTCGGATGCTTCGATTAATGCACGCACGGGTGCAATATCATTGAATGAGACACCGACCGTCGGGACGACATTTGGCGTCACGTCGCCGAAAAGTACGTAATCGTCAGTCACAATAACGAGTGCTACCGCACCCGCTATGCGTGCATTTTCCGCCTGCGTGACGTAGGTACAATCCGTGGCAGTGGGGCTGTCGACGAGCACGATGTTTCCAGTAACGTCCTCAATGTTGGTGATCGCTTCACAGGCATCGGTTTCGGTCCCTCCGTCACCCACGAGACCATCATTAGGCACGACGATCCTCGCCGACAGTGTGGGGTAGACCTGAGGACCGAACATTGCGGGCGCTGTAAAACCCATGAGACCAATCTCGGGATGCGAAGTAACCGTCAAGCCAAAATCGTCGCCGTACTCGATATCCTTTGACAGGAATAAATACTGCTGCATCCGCGGACTCGCGCCATCCGCTGGCGTGTACATGTTCGCGTTATTAAATCCTGATGAGTCCTGTCCTTGAACGATCAACGGATCGCCCCCAATGCCACCTCGGTCGTAATTCAAAAACTGGGCGTTGAAGGACTGCTCGTCAAATCCGTGGTCGTACCACCAATCGTGAAGGTAGTTGTTCATGTAGAACAAATTCACAATTGCCGCGCTGTAATTGTCCTTTGTGGAACCGTTAATGGGATCGTATACATAGTTCCACGCCTGATCTGAGGTGAGGTCGGGCGAAATGTCAGTCTCATCCTTGTCATCACCGCCCGTGATATCACCATAAGCAAACGCATTATTGCCTTCCAGCGAATTGGTGAATCCAGGAATCCAAGGATCGACAGTGCTCAAAATCGGGAGGGCATCGACAGTTATTACCGTCATATCAACAATATCTGTCGCGTCGGGCTCCTCATCGATCTTGGGAATGACATCGCCGTGTGGACCTTGCAACAGAGACTTATCCGCTTGGCGTCCAAATACGCCGTACTCATACGCCTCATTTTCAACCAAATTTCGGCGGTACAGTACCTCGCCGTCTTTATCGACAACAAAGCTATACAGCATCTCTTGGCCCGACGTCGGGTGTGTTACTCCCACCTCGAGGTAGTGCGCGGGAATGACCTCACTTTCACCCGGAAAATACACCCGCTTAGCCCGCGAGAGTCCGCGAAGCTCAAGGTCTACGTTTGTCGCAAGCGTCGCCACATCGAAACGACCTCGTCTCTTTGCGTCAATCACCGTAGCTGATACCGGCGAGTCGGCCAGATCCGTGAGCGCCGCTGAAAACGCCTCATCCGTCGACCCGAAAGATCTCAGTTTTGGGCTGTCTATCTGACCGGCAGGTACCGACGCAAAATACCCTGAGGCCGCCACCATGTTGTGGTCCTGATCCATCAAGATGTTCATCTCTCGATTAAAGACCTCGACACCAAAAAGCGCCTGCCCAAACTTCGCGACAATAGCACCACGACCCATATCATGAAGTGAGGTCAGGTCTGCAGTTTGCGCTTGCTTCTTACGCGCAGCGCCAACCCCACTCATCACTTCTAAGTAGTACCGTGCCGCAAACTCCGCACGATCAAAATCTTCGACCCCGTTAAACGTCGGGCGTTTAATCGTCGCGCGATTCCAGCGAAACGTGGTTGAACCCAAGTCTTGATCATATTGGTCTAAGGGGAAACGACTGCTCGTTCTCAACCGCATACTTGCTGGGAGTACTCGACGAGGCAAAACAAGATCATCTGCCCTTAACACGCCGATGCTGGAGTCGATGTTTGGTTTGGACAGTTCCGCAGGGGAGACTACAGAGTGCGCGGTATTGGATACCCCAAGGAGGAGTAGACAAATTATGAGGTCTTTATGACGGAGCGGAGTCATGGCTCGTCCTTATTAGAATGAACGTGGCGTTACAGTTCTTAACATTAGCACTTTTTGCTTAATCTGCCGACGTGGCCCGGCGAGGGTCCGCGCCTCGGCAAGTGGGTGCACCGCATCGAATTTTAGTCGATCGACTGTAAAAAAAAAGCGCCGTTATAAGAGTCTGAGGGTCGGCTCCTGCATGACCCCGAGTTGCTCACGCAACTCCAAAATATGATCAGACCAAAACCGAGCCTGACCAAACCAAGGGAACGCCCTTGGGAATGCGGGATCGTCCCATCGCGACGCCAGCCAAAATGCGTGGTGCATGATCCTTAGCGTTCGCAAGGCCTCTATCCAAGCGAGTTGACGGGGATCAAACTCGTGGAACTCATCGTATCCCGAGACAAACTCACTCAGCTGACGTTCCTGCTGAAAACGATCACCACTGAGGAACATCCAAATATCTTGAATCGCGGGTCCCGATACGCAATCGTCGAGATC
>JABIZW010000163.1 GCA_018666295.1 Halieaceae bacterium | reverse complement strand
GGCGCATCCACTGACAATCCCAATTTGTATTTGAGTAACTGCCACCATAGCGTGGGTTGCCCCCACGCTGAGAAAAAGTCCGATTCACCGGTGTCACGGTTATCGATCACAATCACTTCGATGCCCTTTGATTCCAAGGCGTTTACGAAGGCATCACCCCAGGCATAACCGGCGCCACCTAAACCCATGATCAGTAAAAGTTTCGGGTGATCTTCCGCTTGATTAAAGACGCGGTACGAGATGGCCGTATCCCCTGATTCAGCACGTTCTGCAGCCACTGCGTCGATGTAGTCACGCGAATAATCCGCGTATGAGGCCGATGTTGTAAAAAACGTTAATAGAATAATCGCAAGGTATTTCAAACGTTATGCCTGCAACGCTCTCGCGTCATTAAAATGTGTGGTAACGCTCATTTGGTCGATTATGCGCTGCCTTTATTCGCCATTGGCACACAGCACACTTGGGTAGGGTAGGTTAGCGGAAACCAGTTGATAAGCGAGCACAATTGAGTGATGTTAACCGATCTACTTGGTTGTGAGAGACCCTTGCACAGTGATCAGTCCTTCGTCTTCATCTAAACATGGCCTCATTCATGCGCTTAAGCTTACTCAACTGGGTTCAGCTGGCGCCGTTGAGCTCACCGCCGATGCGGATGCGACGTGGTTGCACTTTGATGCAGGTGATCCAGAAACGCGGCGATGGCTGCTCTCCGAAGGGGGTTTAAGTCCGATTGCGGCTGGTGCGCTGACAACCGACGAAACGCGCCCCCGGGTATTGCGCCGTGGCGATAACCTCGTTCTTACTCTTCGCGGGGTTAACCGACTCCCGGGCGCCGAGGCTGAAGACATGGTGTCACTCCGAATATGGACTAACGGCAGCCGTTTGATCAGTGCGCGTCTTCGCCCATTGCAGTCGACCGAAAGATTGGTCGATGAACTTCTTCAAGGGGAGGGAGCTAATACCATCCCAGACCTGCTCGTTGATTGGGTGGAGTACGTCGTGGATGACATGGCAGACAGCATCGTTGATCTTGAGCTCGATGTTGCGCGTGCAGAAGCCGCTATCGATGAGGGTGACCCTACGTCCACAAGACAATCTATTATTGCGCTTCGAAAGCGAGCCCTGCAGTTTCGTCGTTACATGGCGCCCCAACGCGAAGCATTAACGCGACTCAGCGCAGAGACGCCAACCTGGCTGAATGAGTATCACCGAGTCAGACTTCGTGATATTGCTGACCGACTCATGAGGTACATCGAGGATCTCGATCAAGTTCGGGATCGTGCGATACTGGCACAAGAAGAGCTGGCAGCGAGGTTGGCTGACGACATGAATCATAAAACCTATGTGTTTACGATTGTAGCGGTGCTGTTCCTGCCTCTGGGGTTTTTGACCGGCTTGTTGGGCGTCAACGTGGGCGGCGTCCCAGGGCTGGATGAGCCTCATGCCTTCAACTATTTAATGGCCTCGTGTGGCGCCATTATTTTAGCGTTGTTGTTGTGTTTTAAGTGGCAGCGCTGGATGTAGCCGGCACTCAGGTGGCGTTACACGTCGCTTGGCAGTGTCGCGGCGACGAGAACGAGCCGATTCGCCTACTACGCAGCCGTAAACCCCCCGTCGACTACGAGTTCTGATCCTGTCATAAACGAGCTGTCTTTTGAGAACAAAAAGACAGTGGCAGCGGCGATCTGATCGGCTTCCCCAAGACCTAAAGGGACGCGCTCAATGGTTCGTGCGGCAAACTGCGCGGCCTCTTCAGGCTCCATTTCAGAAACACTGTCCTCGACCATGGGAGTCGCTGTAAAGCCGGGGTGAATCGAATTTGCGCGTATTTGTGTGCCTCTGTCAGCAAGGTCCAGCGCAATGGCTTTGGTCATGGTTCTTACGCCGCCTTTGGAGGCTGAATACGCCACCGCACCCGAGTCGGACACCATGCCCCAGATCGACGACACGTTGACGATTGCACCACCGCCTGAGATCGTCATTAATGGCGCACATATCTTACACCCCAGAAAGACACCCAATAAATTAATGTTGGTGGTTTGCAGAAATTCTTCGGCTGTTTGTGTTTCGAGGGTGCCGCCGATGACAATGCCGGCGTTATTCATCAGGAGGTTGAGGCCCTCACCCTGACTGGCAATCAACTCCACAACCGAGATCCAGTCCGCCTCCTTGGACACGTCCAGATGCACATAAGTTGCGCCAATCTCTTCTGCAACTTGCTCGCCTTTCTCGTCTTGAATATCCGCGATCCAGACGGTCGCACCGCTTGCGATCAGGCGTTTGGCCGTGGCCAGACCAATGCCTGAGGCTCCTCCGGAGATAAGGGCGGTCTGACCGGTAAACTCATGAGGGGCTGTCGCTGACATAGTAAGGTGCCTTTTTATTGGGTTAAAGCCGTGATTTATTGGGTTAAAGCCGTGATGTCATCATGCCTCTATTTCTGAGGAGCGCAAACTCACGCGCGGTCAATACAGTTATTCGGGATTAACTTTCGGATTTTTTGGATCACGAGATACAAACCGGCGTCCCAAATGTGTTTTGCTGATCAGTGAGTCAAGGCGCCATCACTGTGTATAGTGGG
>JABIZW010000283.1 GCA_018666295.1 Halieaceae bacterium | reverse complement strand
TCGTGTTAGGCCTCCTCGGCATTTTGGGTCGGCTTGTCATCAGTCTTCCTGCGGTCCAAGACGAACTTCTTGAGCGCGGCACGACCATGATTGCCACGCGTGGTGCTCAAGGATTGCCCGCCTCGGAAAGCTTGCGCGTGTTCGTCTGCGGCAGTGCCTCACCGCTGGGCACGGGGCAAGCACAAGCTTGCATTGCAGTGGTAACGCCAGAGCACTTTTACCTCATCGACTCTGGCGCGGGGTCAACTACCAATATTGCGCTGCTCAATTTACCGACTGATCGGCTCGATGGTATTTTAGTCAGCCACTTTCACTCAGATCACATCGCCGAAATATACGAGGTCAATCTCAACTCATGGGTGACGGGTCGCAAAGAACCCATGCGTGTTTTAGGCCCTCAAGGCATTGGTGAGGTCGTCGATGGCATCAACACCACGTACCAGCACGACCGTGAATATCGCAGTGCCCATCACGGAGAGTCGTTCCTGCCGCCCCACTTAGGCCTGATAGATCACCAGACTGTGACAGCAGGGGTCATAATCGATGATGGGGACCTCAAAATTACCGCCTACCGAGCCGAGCATCCACCGATTGAGCCCGGCTTGGGTTATCGCATTGATTACCGTGGACGCAGCGTGGTGGTCTCGGGTGATAGCAACGTCAGTGTCGAGACACAACGGATTGTGGCAGGCGCAGATCTGCTGCTTCACGATGCCTTGTCGGTGCCAACGCTTAGCCGATTATCCAAAGCATTCAGTTCAGTCGGTCAGTCTCGGATGTCGAAAATTGTTGACGACGTGATGGACTATCACGCATCGACCGAGTCGCTTGTTGCGCTTGGCAAAAGCTCAGACGTCGGTATGGTTGCGTTCTACCACTTGGTGCCTGTTCCGGCTAGTCCCATGATCGCAGAAGTGTTCATGCGCGAGACACCTGACAACTTCGTGCTGACCACTGACTTGATGTGGTTTGATCTTCCTATTGGCAGCGATGAGATTATCGTCAACACGCCATAGTCGGAACCAGGATGTCGCATTGCTGAAGCCGCGGCCTAGTCGGTCGCACTTAATACGCGCTGAATATTGATAGTTTAGACGCCACAATGCGCGTTTGATGACAGAGTAAGCGTTTGATATCGCGCCATTTAATCGCATTAATTGCTCGTTGGGGTTGGTTGCGTACAAGCGTCGAGGCGGCCTAATCTAGCCCCGTCAAACGACGGTTCAAAGCCTCTTGGAGTTAATAATGACTAAATCCGCTGACTTGGACGACAAACTGCGCGACGCCCTTCTTGAGAGTCTTGCAAGCTGGGAGCCACGAGCGTCAGTGCCTCTCGCACTATCGTTCATGACCCATGGCGACACGGAGGCACTTGCGGGGTTCGATCGGCTTATGCAGTCAAGCCCTGGTGCCGAGTCAATGCTTAAAGACCGTTATTTAAGCCCCCCACCGGATGTTGATGCCCTGCGCTTATGCCCCGAGGGAAGCCTCGGGAGAGCCTATGTGCAGTACCTTGATGACAATAAGCTAGACGCAAATTTACTTCGAGAGTCAGCCTTTATTCCCGCACACAAAGCGCGTGGCGACGATCAAGGCTACCTTGCAGAACGTGGTTTTCAGCTACACGATCTTTTTCACGTGCTCACTGAATACGACACGTCGCCCTTAGGTGAAGTGAAGGTGGTCAGTTTTACGGTTGCACAAGCCCCCGCACCCTATCCGGCAATGATTGTTGCCAGTCGACCGCTACAGATGATGCTCTATCAACCCGAACTCCTGCCACTGGTTATGGACGCGATCACGGAGGGCTGGGCGCGCGGCCGTCGCGCTAAACCGTTGCTGCCCGTGCATTGGGAGGATTACTGGTCAGAACCGCTGACTGAGTTGCAAGCGGCCTATCAGCTTGATTGATGTTAGTTAAGAAAAACGTCGCCGTATTTGCGATCGCACCCCTGAACTATATGATGTCAACGACACCACGCCTCACTCAGGGCTGTCTATTTCTACCAGCGTCTGGCCTGTCTAAAACCCATAAACCGCATATCGGTCAACGCGATTTCCATCAATCCGTTCGCCTGTTTATGGGTCAAAGTGCGTCTTCATCGCGGCAAGCACGACAGAAGGATCCGAGCGACGCTGGTAATTCTCAGAAAGATCCATCCATAAGACTGTGCCGTCGCGATCGACAAGCAGCGTGGCAGGAACAGGAAGCGCAGTCGCCTCTTCGGTACCCGGTGCCGAGTGAAAGCCCTGGTTACGGAGACCAAATAGATCGGTCACTGCAAGCTGTTGATCAGAGAGCATCGTCGCAGTAAGACCGTGCAGGTGACGGCGATCGGCAATAACCTCGGGGAGATCCACACTCACCGTGAGCACCTTTACACCGCGTTGATCGAATTCAGCACGCAGCTCTTCAAGTCGACGCAACTCGCCGACACAGTAGGGTCACCAATGCGCTCGAAAAAACTTAATCAGCACCAGATGTCCATTCAACACACGCGAATCAAACGCCTTACCTGAGCCGTCGACCGACGTGAATCTTGGAACGGTGTCTCCAACCTCGATCACAGTGTCACGCGCGACGATTTGCTCACTGACCGACATCGTTACCGGAAAGAAGAGACCGATTACGATGGCTAGAAGCGGCGGAACCGCACCCAACCAACTGGTTCGCTTGACCAGTGCAAGGACGCCGAGCGCGGCCGCGAGAAGAAACAACACCACAAACAGACTGCGGTCAGCGGGGAGCGCGACCTCATCGACGAGGTAAAACCAGTACGCAGTCGTCGCTACAGCAAGCGCCGCCGCCACCAACCCAATTTTTGTGCCTGTCTTGTTGCCTGTCATCAAGGTCCCTCGCTCATTAAGGACACTCCCACAACCACTCAGCCAACGTCAAGCGACAACATCGCCTCAATACCGGTACCTGTTAAGACCGCGTCGACACGAGCCCGATCAGAAGCACTCAATTTTTGGTAGTGCTCGTTCGTCCAACGCAAGCACTTGGCCTGATAGGGGAATGTTTGCTGTACCCACGGTGCACCGTCGATTTCGCCCTCCCACATTTTTTCGCCAGCGTGGACTGCGCGCGCATTGGCCAATTGTGCGGGCGCGTAAACGCGTCCTATTTCAGACAAGAGACCCCGCAAAGTACTGGGCTGTTTCTCCAAGGCGAACCAATCGTCTGCCGAAGGCTCCATCCCTCCTTGGTCGCAGACTTGATCGACCCAAGCAACGGTCCGCGGGGATATCTCATTAGCGATAGCGCGCGGAGTTGGGTCAAATCCAACTAACTGCGTCAACTGACCGTGCAGGGCAAAATCACCTGCACTCGGACGCTGACCTAGCATGAATTTCTGCTCTGACAGATGCGCTTCCATCGCGGATAAAAAACGCCGATAACTGGCGTCTATGATCGGCGCAGTGGTCTCGTTTGAACCCACCACATAAAGGCGGTCTATCTGTCTTTGCGCTATCTGGGCCTTAAACTGTCCAAGCATTTCAGACGGCATACTAACGTTCATACCCAAGGGCAATAGGGTCCCCGCCTTGTCCGCATCTTCAGAAAAATGCCATCGATAGTGAAACATGTACTTGGTACACCACTCATCGGCAAAGTCCTCAATCAAATAGTCAATAAACGCCAGCGCAGGATCATCGGGTAAAACCGAACGCTCGGGATAAAGCGCTTCAAGACGTCTGATAATCGGTGTGGAGTCGCACTCTGCGACCGGTCCACCTTGTTCTTCGAACACAAACGTGGGCATAAAGATGGGCTTGGGGCGCTCAGCCCCCAATGCGTCGCAGAGCCCTTCAGGCTGCCCCCAATTAATGAGATAGGGAATGCGACGGTAACGCAGTAGCGCCACCATTTTTTGAGTGTAAGGCGAGCCCGTGCCGCCTGCTAAGCGAATTGGAGTTGAAGGTGTCATCGTCGGTCGTCGCCTCTAGTTTATTTTTAGGAGTAGTTTGCCGTGATTTTGACCGGTAAAGAGCATCTCAAACGCATCTGGAAAGCGCTCGATACCGTGAATTAGGTGTTCGCGAAAAATCAGCTGATCGCTTTTCCAAGCGCCGGACAGCCACTCGAGTGCCTCGGGTATGCGATGCATGTAGTCACGCATGGTAAACCCTTGAATGGTCAGGCTGTGCGTCACGACCGATAAGAAATTTGACGGGCCCTGGACGTCCATATTGCCACCGTATTGCGAGATACCACCGCACACGACCACCCGCCCTCGGTAATTAATTTGACCCAGTACGTGCGAGAAAATATCGCCACCAACGTTATCAAAGTAAAGATCTATTCCGTCTGGGCAGGTCTTGCGAAGTCTCGCCTCAACATCTTCATTTTTATAATCAATAGCCGCATCAAGGCCCAGTGTGTCTGTCAAATAAGCTACCTTTACAGGCCCACCTGCGATACCAATGACCCGTGCTCCCGCAAGCTTTGCGACCTGCGCAGCAATGGACCCAACCGCGCCAGAGGCCGCAGACACCACAACGGTGTCCGATGCGGTGGGCTTACCCAGATCTGACATGCCAAAGTAACCCGTATAGCCCGTCATCCCGAGCCCGCTTAAAAACTTCTCTGGTGACGCCAGTGAACAATCAATTTTCGACAGCTGAGCCGCCTTGTAGACACCGTGCGTTTGAACACCAGTAAAGCCCGTCACCCAGTCCCCGGTCGCCAGGCCCTCAGCGCGGCTCTCCATGATCTCGCCAACACCAAAAGCCCGCATCACGGCGCCGGGTTTAACCGGGGGCATGTAACTTCGCTTGTTGGTGATCCAACCCTTCATACCAGGGTCAAGAGAAACCGTGTGCAGCGCAACACTCACCTCTCCCGCCTCGAGGCTGCGCAGGGGGTTCGACGTTAAGCGCCACACCTCGCGAGGTGCACGCTCACCGGGATAATCATCCATTCGAATCTGTTGTATCTTCATGAAAAAGGCTTAATTGGCATATGTTATGCCATAATACACCTCAAACTATAAAGGACAAAGGTCTTCCCAAGTCGCACCCTCCCCTGAAACGCACACGAGGGTCCTAAAGGGCTCTGGCACGTTGAAGCGCGCTGACTGGGGGGTTGGAGGCGCTGCAACGGCAAAACGGCACAAGTGCTATTCGCCTGATTCGTCCGCGCTGCGCACTCGCGCCTCGCGATCTTCCTCTTCTTGCAGAGCCGCCTCAATCTCGCGCAACACACCGTCAACATCGGCGTCGACTTCGTCACTGACGAACTCACCCGTGAGCTGGCTATCCGGGTGCAGTTCTCCCGCTTCGTAAAGGCTCCACAACTCCTTTGCGTATTGGGTGTTGAGAAGCTCAGGCGCGAACAGGCCGTAGTAGCCCACGATGTTGTTAACGTCTCGCTCCAGCATTGACTTGGCATGGTTATTCGCCGCCGCATCGACAGCTTGTGGTAAATCGATAATGACCGGACCGTAATCGTCAACTAAGACATTAAATTCGGATAAATCACCATGCACCAAACCTGCACACAACATTTTGACAACATAGCCCATCATGACGTCGTTATCTTGCAGTGCCTGTTCCTGCGTCAATATGACGTCGTTCAAACGTGGGGCGACTTCACCGTCCCCGGTAGTCACCAACTCCATCAGCAGAACACCGTCAAAGCACCCAAAGGGCGTCGGCACACGAACACCTGCCCTGTCCAGCTTGTAGAGGGCATCGACCTCAGCATTGTGCCACGCCTCTTCCTGCTGCTTGCGCCCGTAACGAGAACCCTTTTCCATCGCGCGCTGACGTCTGGAGTTACGCCCCTTTCGCCCTTCTTG
>JABIZW010000281.1 GCA_018666295.1 Halieaceae bacterium | reverse complement strand
CTCGGCCCTCACCGACATGGATATTCCGGTTCCGACGACGCCTCAGGAGGGTATTCCCATTACCTACGTTCCTGCCAGAAACACGGTATTTTTGTCGTTGGCACTAGGGTGGGCAGAGGTTTTAGGGGCGAGTGAGATCTATATTGGTGTCAACGCGGTGGACTACTCGGGGTACCCGGACTGTCGCCCAGCGTTCATTGCGGCCTATCAACAGCTGATTGGGGTCGCAACTAAAGCCGGTGTTGAGGGCGCATCGATTAGCCTGCAAACGCCACTGATTGATTTGAGCAAAGCCGCCATTATTGACGAGGGTCTTCGCCTTGGCGTCGACTACTCGATGACGGTGTCCTGCTATCAAGCCGACGAAATGGGGCGTGCGTGTGGCGAGTGTGACAGCTGTCGACTTCGGGCAGCGGGCTTCGAGCAAGCAGGTGTGCCGGACCCCACGCGATATCGTTAATTTCAGGGGTTGCTTTTTCCTTCGTAAACCGTACGATACGCGCCCTCTTACAGTACTTTTGGGTCGTTAGCTCAGTCGGTAGAGCAGTTGGCTTTTAACCAATTGGTCGCTGGTTCGAACCCAGCACGACCCACCACTTTTAAGAAGCCACCAGCCGGTGGCTTTTTTGTGCGTCTACACCACCTTTTCTACGCCGTATTAATTCGCATATCACTGTGTCTGTGGGTACAGTGATACCGGTCTCATTCGAATAACAACTGGAGGCGGACAGTGAGTGGTGACGTTTATATTCTCGGTGGCAGCCAAACCGACTTTGCTCGAAATTGGGCCCGCGAGGGCTTTGAAGTGTTTGACATGTTCGCGGCCGCTCTGACCGATGCTGTCAAAGATGCGGGTATCGAGCCCGGTCAGATTGATGTTGGGCACGTCGGTAATTTCGTGGCAGATCTCTTTGCCGGTCAAGGGCTGCTGGGTGGGTTTTTTGGCCAAGTTTATCCAGAGCTTGGGATGTTACCCACTTCACGTCATGAGGCGGCATGCGCGTCAGGTTCCATGGCTATTTTGGGTGCTATGCGAGACATCGAGTCTGGCCATTACGACACGGCTTGTGTCTTGGGGCTTGAGCTCATGCGCAATGTTGACGGTAAGACTGGTGCACAGCACTTGGGTGCTGCCACCTGGAATGGGCATGAGGCGATGGGCTGCGACTTCCCTTGGCCGTTTATGTTCGACCGCATTACGCGGGAGTACGAAACGCGGCACGGTATTAATGATGACCACCTGACCCAAATCGCTGAGATTAATTTTGCAAATGCAAAACGTAACGAAAACGCTCAGACCCGCGGCTGGCAGTTTGCTAAGGGTAGTTTCGGCGGCGACGAGAATCTGAATCCGTCAATTGAGGGGCGAGTGCGCAAGCTCGATTGCGGTCAAATTACCGACGGTGCGGCCTGCATTATTTTAGCCAGCGAGCGTGTTGCGAAGACCCATGCGGTCAAGCTCGGTCTCCGTCTGGCGGATTTACCAAGAATTAAGGGATGGGGTCATCGATCCGCCCCTATTTTATTGGAGACAAAGCTCTCGCTGTCGCGCGGCAGTGACATTATTTTTCCACATGTGGCAATGACCATGAGTGACGCCCTAGGGCGAGCGGGCTTTGGGCGCATTGACGAGCTCAATGGCCTTGAGACTCACGACTGTTTCACCGTCACTGAATATATGGCCATTGACCACTCTGGATTAACACGGCCGGGTGAGAGCTACAAGGCGGTGGAGGAGGGTCGTATCAGCTTGGACGGCGACTTCCCGATCAATGCAAGCGGAGGCCTTATTGGTCTTGGGCACCCTGTTGGTGCGACCGGTGTTCGCATGGTGCTCGATTGCGCCAAGCAGGTCTCAGGCAGAGCCGGCGCGTACCAGATTGCCGGCGCTGAAAATCTCATGACGTTTAACATGGGTGGCAGCACAACGACCTGTGCAAGCTTAGTGGTGGGCGTTGGTCAGTGACCGACGCTTATATTTATGAGTCAATTCGCAGTCCACGTACCAAAGCGAAGGAGTCGGG
>JABIZW010000269.1 GCA_018666295.1 Halieaceae bacterium | reverse complement strand
GTCACTGAGCCCTCGGGCTCAATTTTGAACAGTGGCGAGTGATGTGAGGGAATGGGAGCGCCGCCATTTGCGGCCGCCTCAAAGGCTTCGGCCGGTGTCCCACCCACCGCAAAATAGAGGCTGGGAATGTAAGGATCCGTCGTAAAGAAGCCAAAGTCTTCGGCACCCATGCCGAGCCGCTCACCATCGTTGAAAATCGAAGGTCCAAAGTACTCTCTCCAACCACTCCGAATTTCTCTGGCAAACGCCGTATCATTTATCGTCGGCGGTGTGCCCTCTTGTTCACTAACGATGACCTCTGGCAACATTTCTTCAGGTAGACCCGCAACCCGGCCCATATTGGTAGCGACCCGTTTTATGCCATCCAACAACAACTGGCGGTCCTCTGGGCTCTCACTGCGAACGGTAATCTGTAGCTTCGCCGCGTCAGAAATGATGTTGTGCTTCGTGCCGCTATGGAACGAGCCAACGGTGATCACACCAGGTCGTCGTGGAGGCAGATTTCGACTTACAACGGTTTGCAAAGCCGTAACGATTTGCGACCCTAGAACAATAGGATCTACACCCGTATGGGGGCTAGCACCGTGCGCTCCGACACCCTTAATCAATATGTCAACGGTGTCCGCACCAGAGTAAGCAGCGGACAAAGGTGCCGATATGCTACCGCTGGGTAAAGCGCTTGTAACGTGAAACGCCATTGCAAAATCTGGTTTAACCACCCTGTCCCACAAGCCGTCCTCCATCATTGCTTGAGCTCCTGCAACGATCTCCTCGGCTGGCTGTCCGAGCAACATCAATGTCCCTGACCACAAATCTTTCCTTTCCGCCATTAACTTACCCGTACCCACTAGACTTGTGATGTGAACGTCGTGCCCACAGGCATGCATGACATAAACGTCGTTACCGTCAGCGTCGACTTGCTTCGCTTTAGACGCGTAGGACAGACCGGATTTCTCTTGCACCGGCAACCCATCCATATCGGCTCGGAACATCACCGTCGGGCCTGGACCGTTTTCTAACAGGGCAATCAATCCCGTACCGCCAACGCCTCTGTGCACGCTGTATCCCAGCGCCTCGAGCTCATCACCCAGCCGTTTCGCGGTTTTATCTTCCTTAAACGACAGCTCCGGGTTTTGGTGGAAGTGAATGAATAGATCCTTGAGCTGGCTGTCGTAAAGGCTCTGCACATCGTCTGAAAGCGACGCCGCACCTGTGAATCCTGCAGTCAAAAGAAGTGCGCTAGAAAGAACAAAAGAAATGAGGGGCTTGAGGTTTTTCATCGAAGACTTATCCTGCGTGTTGGTTAAGGGTCTTACGCATCCTGCACTAAATTAAACATCCATTCACCACCTGAGTAAGCTATGAATTTGAATATTGCACTGTTGAGCTTCATTCTTACTTTTTGTATCAGTCCCAGTTGGGCAGAGGTCACCCCCACATTGAACAGCGACGCGATTAAGGCCACCTTTGGCAGCTACGGTGTAACTATTCTGAATCAGACAGAGTCGACGCGGGTCGCCAATTTGTACAGCGGTCACAGCGGCAGAGAAATCTGTCGGACACTGGCGGTGACTGAATTCGTGTTACCAATGGACCCTAAACTGAGCCTTGAGCACGAAAAAATTCGTGCAGGCGGCAGCATCGGTGCCACGCTCAGAGACGCAGGTTTCAGCATCAACAAAAAGCTAATAATCAAGACGGAAATAGTGGCGGGGCCGGCCTTCAGCCAGCTTTCAAACCAAACCGTCGAGCCGGGAGCCCCACTCGCCACCCGAGTTTATGCCTTGTTTGCGCAGAGCAGCGAACGGGCGATCCCCTACGCGATCATTGCCGAGGCGTACCATCCCGCGCATCAACCGCCGACTCATGAAGAAGTTTCAGATGCACCAGCACTCACAGCGGCTGCAGATCGGGCGCTATCGGCACTGCGCACTGCAATTGATCTTAGCCTTATGAAAAGCCCAGCTGCATAACGAAGGTTAACGGGATGCCAAACTGCTGTGCCCGCTGCGCCGCAGCGGTACGCTCATCACCCGACAGCGTAGCCACCCACAAATTTGCGGATCGTGCGCCAGATCGACAGTAGGCCAGCGTTTTCACATCCCCACTCATGGCGTCCTCCATTCCAGCAAGGTCGTCGCCTGGGAACGACATGGCCGTCACCGGGTAACGAACAAGCGTGATACCTGCCGCACCACAGGCCGCTTCAATCGTGTCCATAGAAGGCTGATTCATTTCTTCGTCATCAGGTCGGTTACAAATCAGCACTTGGTAGCCCTGTCGCGCAAACTCTGCGACATCGCTCGGCTGAATTTGACCGGCGACGGCAAACGTATCGGTAAGTTCGGCAACTGGGGTCACGCGCGGCTCCTTTGGATTAGTGTGGGTCGATGATATCGAAATTATCGCGCAGTACCTGAATAATTTCTGTTCTTGGGTCGTCCGAGACGTCAAGCTTTTCGCCCATGATGCGCTCAGCCACGCCAACATACGTCTTTGAGACGTCGAGCATCATCTGGGGTGGAAGCACGGTATTGCCGGCAAACGCTAGGCGCTCCTCCATACGACTTTTATTCAGTAAAACGTCAGGGTCGGGTGCAAAGTTCAATAGCGCCTGTCTAAACCCTTCTTTACTGTTTTCAACAACGTCGCCTCTGGCAAAGGCATCACCATCCCAAATACGTGACGAGTCCGGAGTGCCCACTTCATCCATGTAAATAAGCTCCTCAACACCGTCTCGGTTTTGTGCGTAACCAAACTCGAATTTTGTATCCACAAATATTTGGTTAACACCCGCAAGTGCCGTCTCAATCAACGAAAACCCAGACGCCAGCAAGCGCGCATAGTGCTCCACGTCCTGCTGCTCGCGAAACTTAAACGCCGCCCAATGGGCCTTGAGAATGGCCTGACTCACGTTGACATCATCGACTTCAGGGACGCCGGGAATACCGGACATCACCCCTTTGGTCGACGGTGTGATGAGTAACGAGTCCAACCGTTGATCACGAACCAGCCCGTCAGGCAGACGAACACCACAGAAACGCCTGTCGCCTTGCTCATAGGCTCGCCACATCGAGCCGGTAATGTACTGGCGTGCGATCGCCTCAATCATGACGGGCTTCGCGCGCTGTACAATCCAAACCAGAGGATGTGGCGTTTCCAAAATATGGCTACGGGCCAGACCTGCTTTTTTGAACGCCTCAAACCAGTGTCCGGAAATGGCGTTGAGCGCAGCGCCTTTGCCCGGAACACCATCAAGCCCGCCCTCTGCACGCCACATACACTCAAAGGCGGATAAACGATCACTAATGACCATGACCGCAAGTTCCGCAGTCTCAGGAATGGGATACTGACGCTCTCGAATCAGTCGCCGACTGTCGGCCGCGCTGAGCCAGTAAACAGCGCGCACCTTCCCCGAGTGGACCGGCTCAAACGTTCGGATGGGAAGGTCATCATTAACGGCGAGAACGCGCACAGGCTGCCTGATTCATTGATTAGTAAAAAAACAAATTGTCCGACATATAGAAGTGTTTGACCAGCAGGCGCAGGGCGCTATCCTTCGGTCTGAAAAAATTTAATTAATTCTGTCAGCGACATCATAAGGATCTTCGCCATGCGGTTAAGGCACGCCCTATTTTTGCCCTGTATCATTCTGACGAGTGCAGCGTTTGCCGCCGACACCGCGCAGACGCCTCTCGAAACGATCATTGTTACGGCGACGCGTCAGGCGACCGATGGGGCGAGCCTTGGGCAAGCCTGGGTAGACCTTGATGCCGACGCTGTGGAGGTAGTCGATGCACAGCACAGCAACCAACTCTTTAACCGAGTATCGGGTGCATGGGTCAGTCGAGGCAACGGTCAGGAGTCACTGATCTCGCTACGCTCACCTGTATTGACCGGTGCCGGTGCCTGCGGCGCATTTTTTACTGCAGAGGACGGCATCAACCTCAGAGCGCCCGGGTTCTGCAACGTCAATCAGCTCTTTGACGCCAACCTTCTTCAAGCGGGCGGCGTGGAAGTCGTGAAGGGGCCGGCAAACGCCGTCTACGGCTCCAATGCCATGCACGGCGTGGTGAATGTGCTGACAAAAAGCGCGGCGCAGACCGCCCAATCGATTGGCTTGCAAGTCGGCAGTCGTGACTTCGCGCGAACGCGACTGTCGCTCAAGAACGGCGGACTGGCGTTAAATGCACACGGAACCTCCTACGGCGGCTATCAGGCGTCCTCGGGCTATGATCAGCAAAAAGCAACGCTCCGATTTGACGGCACTCAGGGTGACTGGTCAATGACCGGTGTAATCTCCGCGTCTAACCTAAACCAAGACACCGCTGGGTATATACAAGACGGCAAAGGCGCCTACAAAAGCGAAACAGCGCGACGCGTTAACCGAAACCCTGACGCTTACAGAGACGCCAGTTCAATGCGTGCACACCTCAAGCTCGAACGTGACCTGGGGCAACACACGCTTCGCATTACCCCTTACCTGCGCAGTAATGAAATGGCGTTTTTACAGCACTACCTCCCGTGGCAGTCCCGTGAGATGAACGAACACAGCAGTGCTGGCGTGCAAGCCAGTCTCAGTGGAGACCGGACTTGGGGCGGTTACGTGACCGGCATCGACGTTGATACCACTGACGGAAAACTAAAAGAAGATCAGGCAGAGGGCTTCAGTCCCAATCAGCCTGCGGGTATTCACTACGACTATCGCGTCGACGCTAAAAACGTTGCGGTCTTTGCACAGGT
>JABIZW010000172.1 GCA_018666295.1 Halieaceae bacterium | reverse complement strand
GCTCAGTCTTGTCTGTGGGTGAAAAGGTTGAAGCGAAGATTATTGCAATCGACCGCAAGACTCGCTCTATCGGTCTGTCGATCAAAGCCAAAGACATGGACGATGAGAAGGAAGCGGTTCAGTCGCTCAAGCAGCAGGATAACGCAGCATCACCGGGCACTATTGGTGACCTTATTAAAGCTCAGATGAGCGATCAGTAACGCGTTATCTCTTTGTGTGATACTCAAGAAGCCGGCACTGCCGGCTTTTTTTTACTTTTTTTATACGACCGAGCTCAGGATCTGTGCCTGCACTAAGGGCACCGCTAGCAATGCCGCCCAAGCGTCCGAAAAGCCGGCTTCAGGCGTGTTTTCACTCAGCCGCTTGACCTCCATGCTCTAAAGACACTTCTGGTCAGAGGAGAACTGTCTATTCCTTACCGACACCGATCATAAATTGCATGCAAATTAGGTACTTGCGTCGATGCAAGTGTAAAGCGACAATGGAGTCAGAGGTAGAGATGCATGACACGTAGCGAACTCATAGAACTCATGGCGTCACAACAAAATCAACTGACAACGAAGGACGTCGAGTTGGCGGTGAAGTTGATGATCGATCATATGGCGGAATCGCTCACTTCAGGTGAGCGTATCGAGATTCGAGGGTTCGGTAGTTTCTCGCTGCACTACAGAGAGGCGCGGCAAGGCAGAAACCCCAAAACAGGCGATGCAGTCGAACTTGAGGGCAAATACGTGCCTCACTTCAAGCCGGGTAAAGACCTGAGGGAACGTGTGAATCGTTCAATCAAGGCGGTATTTTAATGCTCCGATGGCTACGTGCCGCCCTCATATTCGCAATGCTCTCCCTGTCTATTTTTCTCGGTGCGGTATTTGCCACTCAAAATACAGAGGCGGTACCCTTGACCTTAGGAACTATCAGCTTACCTAAGCAATCAGTGGCCGTTTGGTTACTGTGTTTTCTTGTAATCGGTGTGCTGCTGGGTCAACTGATGAGTTCAATGTTGCTGCTGCGGCAGCGCGGCTCGTTAGCCGTACTCAAGCGTGAAAATACAAAACTGAAGCGGCGTATTGAGCAGGCATCAGTCGATGGCTGAGCCCAGCACACTCCTGCTTGGGTTACTGTTTTTGGCCGTGGCAGCCGGTTGGGTTTTGGGGCGTGGCGCTTCAAGTCGCGACGCCGCGGACGAGCAGACCCCGCCGTCGCAATATTACCTGGGACTCAATTTTCTGCTGGACGGTGAGCAAGAGTCCGCTTTAAAAGCCTTCAGCGAAGCGCTGGCCGTCAATGCCGAAACGTTTGAAACGCATATTACGTTTGGCAGCCTCCTGAGGAAGCGTGGCGAAGTGGACAACGCGATAAAAATCCACCAATCCTTACTGTCTCGCACTCGGCTGCCTGACGTTCAAAAAAATCAAGCGCACCTTGAGCTTGCCAAAGACTTTATAGCCGCAGGGCTGTTAGATCGAGCCGAGCAATTACTGAAAGACTTGATTGAGCTGTCAGTAGACCACGAGGCCGATGCGAAGGCGTTGTTAATCGACGTGTGCGAAGCCAGTCGCGACTGGTCGCAAGCGCGTCTTCTTGCCGAATCGCAGTTGACACAAACAGTGTCCCAACCTGAGCCGGCTGCAAAGCTCAAGGCAGGAAAGATCAGAGAAAAGCTCAGTCACTATTGTTGTGAAGATGCGGAAGACCATGAGCTAAAAAACGATCCGCAGGGTTCACGAGCGCTTGCCCAAGAAGCATTGAAGTGGAGTGAGGACGCGGTTTGGCCACAAATTATTTTGGCGCGCTTAGACCAGCAAGAAGGGCAGCCGGCGCGTGCGTATGATCGATTAGTTACTGCGGCAGAGTTGTTGCCCGAGCGTTTCCCCGAAGTCGTTAATGAACTTGTCACTCTCAGCACGGTGCTTGACCGGTATAATGGTTTTACGGCGTTAGTCGAGCGGCTGCTGAAGCGTCGAGAGGATCCGCAGATTCGAGTCATACTGGCTGATGCGTACATTGCGGGTGGCCAAGAGGCTCGCGCCCTAGATGTGATCAAGCAGGGTTTGGAGAGCAAGCCTAGCTCCTTGTTATTAGCGAGAGCACTTGATCTTATGGGTGATAACGTCATTGACGATTCATTGGTGGCAAGTGCCCATACACTTGCCTCGCGTCAGTCTGCTTATTTATGCGGTGTATGCGGTTTTCACGGACCAAGTTTTTATTGGCAATGTCCCGGCTGTAAAAGTTGGGATACGCTCTATCGCCCCGTGCGATAATACGCCCTCTACTTTTTTGGACCCAGGAAGATCCCTATGCAAAGCCCGCTAATTGTCGCCCTTGATTTTTCGTCATTGGAGCAGGCTTTGACGTGCGCGCGCGCACTGGACCCGCGCAAGGTGCGCCTTAAAGTCGGAAAGCAACTTTTTACCAGTGAAGGCCCGCGTATTTTAGGCGAGTTGCATGCGCTGGGTTTTGAGGTTTTCTTAGACCTTAAGTTTCATGATATTCCAAACACGGTTGCCGGTGCGGTGTCAGCGGCGGCAGCACTGGGTGTCTGGATGGTGAATGTGCACGCCTCCGGTGGCCGTCGCATGATGGAGGCCGCCGCTGACGCGGTCGCACGAAGTGGTCACGCCACGCAACTGATTGCGGTGACCGTCCTGACCAGTATGGACGCGACAGATCTTCTAGAGCTCGGTATCGATGAGCCACCGGATCAACGTGTTGCGCGCTTGGCGTCTTTGGCCCACTCCTGTGGGCTTGCCGGTGTTGTCTGTTC
>JABIZW010000137.1 GCA_018666295.1 Halieaceae bacterium | reverse complement strand
TAAGCGTGCTTCGGTGTAACCACTTTGGTCGTAACTCACTTCAATGAGCATCCCGTCGGCGGTGCTCTGACGGTATTCAGTCAGGAACGCATTAAACGAATCACTGTATTGATCCACCTGGTTGCCTTCTTTCATTTCGATGCCAAGGAAGACCGATCGCTTTCCGTTGGATAGCGCGAGACGCAGTGGCGGATCTATTTCAGATTTTGAGATGCTCGCAATATCACCAACTCTGACGGCTTTAGCCCCTCCAGTAGCCGCCTGAATGTAAGTCTCACGCACCGTGTCGATGTTTGTAAATTCGCCCGCAACTTCAATAGTTAATGCGCTTTGCGGGGATGTCAGTTTGCCCGCGGGTGTTCGAGAATCAGCCAGCGAAAGTGTTCGAGCAATATCGCTTGTTTCCAAGCCCAAGGTCGCGAGTGCAGTCGCGTCTACTTCAACGCTTATCTCCTCATCAGGTAATCCGTAAAGCTTGACGCGGCGCGTTTGAGGAACGTTCTTAGCTGCATCTGCCAGTCTCAGGGCCTCACGCCTGAGCAGCGAGGGCGAGAGGTCTATGCCAGGCTTACTACTCACGGAGACTATCTTCACAAAATTGGTAAATAAGTCGTCATCGAAAACGGGTTCTGAGGCCCCCTCGGGCAGTGAGGCTTTTACACGGTCGATCTTATTACCCAG
Organism: Halieaceae bacterium; assembly: GCA_018666295.1. Classification (GTDB taxonomy): domain Bacteria; phylum Pseudomonadota; class Gammaproteobacteria; order Pseudomonadales; family Halieaceae; genus Luminiphilus. The sequence goes on along the minus strand of JABIZW010000137.1, from coordinate 5,403 downwards.
CTCGGACCAGACGCGCTTGATGTCTCCGCGCGATAAGTAATAGTCGGCCTGAATCAAAATGCTCGAGACGCCGTTTACAGAACTCGAGTCGACCTCTTTAACATCTGGATGTTCGCGTAATGCATCTTCTAAGGGCTTGGTCACGAGGCTTTCGACTCTTGCTGGACTGGCGCCGGGGTAAAATGTCTGCACTGAGGCTACAAAGGGCGTAATCGATGGGTCTTCTTGACGTCCAAGACTGTTGTAAGAGGTAACTCCCACCACGATGGTCGAGAGCACCATGAGTGCAAGATAACGGCCATTTTCATAAAGTTTCGTTGCGATCATCGTTTTAGTCCCGTACCCGAATGGACGGAATGGGTTCGACGGTCATACCCGGGCTCAATCGCTGCAATCCCGCGCTGACGACAAGAGCCTCATTAGCAAGCGTGCCTCGGACATAGGCATAGGCCTGGCTACTGTGCAGGACTTCGACACTCTCGCGCTGCAATTGGGCACTCTCTTTATTTCGTGCCTTTATCGTGAATACGGTCCACAAGCCGCGGTCACCCTCCAGTAGGGCGCTCAGAGGAAGCCATCCTCCCTGCGCATAAACCTGTTCGGTCATGACTAGCGTAACGGTTTGTCCCACTCGGGGTGAGACATCTGTGGGCAAGGTAAAAACGGCGAGGGTGGAGAGTGTTCGCGTGTCGATGGCGTCTCCTACGGTCCGCAGTATAGCGGGGACTCGCTCGCCCTCAATTGAGACGTTGTAGGATTCCCCCACCACTAAGGTGTCTGCAAATTTTGGTGCTATTCCCACATGAACCTCACGCGACCCCACGGAGACGAGCCGTAGGATTGCATTGTTGGGAGAAACAACGGTACCGGGCTCCAGCAGTCGCTCAGCGACTACGGCGTCGAACGGCGCGACTAAGGTCGACTTATCAATGATGATCGATGCATTCGACACGTTGGCTTCAGTGGTCTGCAGTCTCGCTTGGAGTGCCTCGGTCGTGAGATTTGCATCGTCCTGGTCAGCCTTTGAGGCGAGCCCTTGATTGACAAGACGCTCTATTCGCTCGCGATTGAGTGTCGCCAATTTGAGTTGCGCTTGAACTTCGCGTCGTTGTGCTTGAGCCAACCGAAGTGAGGCTTGTTGCTGCTCAGTGTCAAGTTGCCCTAGGGGTTGTCCGAGGCTGACGTAGTCGCCTTCTCGGACTGTGACTGCATCAAGACGTCCTGCAACTTCAAAGCCAAGCAGACTGTCCGAGGACGCTTGAACAGAGCCGAGAAATTTAATTTCGGTCTCGTAACCCGTTTCAAGAGTAAACGGTGTGACCGAGACGGGGAGTGGCTGAGTCTCCGTTGCAATTGTGGGTCTTATGTTGGCCTTAATCGCGCCGGAGCCAAACAGTATGATCCCCAGCGCGACGGTTGCGCTGATTAACGTCGTAAAGAGAATTTTTGGTGACATTGACCGCTCCGAGGCATGTTAAGAGAATTAACATTCGTATGTTACGCGTTTTAACATGTTAACGTAAACATGGTACGTCGCCCCCTAACCGGCAGATTAGATTCTTTTTTCCTTGCGTGTGCGAACCGATTTAGCCACAATTTCGGCGCTCTCCTCTGTGGGAGCTTTGTGGTGGCTCGGACGGTCCCCTCGCAGCGATAGATAGTGAACTCCGCCAGGCCCGGAAGGGAGCAACGGTAGTTATCGACTCGGGTGCCGAGGTGCGGCTGTCCGGGGCACCTCCATTTTTACCGCGGGCGTGAGACGCGTTCGGTACGACTGCACTCTAATGACATTTCCTCGCAAACCCCCGCGATCATCGCCGTTAAACTTGTGTAGAATGTAGCGCTATGTCCAGAGCGTCGGTGTTAACAGTGTCAATCGGAATTTACAGTCTGTCCCATGCCGGCTGCGCCGCTGGCCCAATCGGGGATCTGTAGCGATGGGTTATCAAGTACTGGCGCGAAAGTGGCGCCCGTCTTCTTTCTCAGAAATGGTGGGGCAAGAGCACGTTGTTCGTGCGCTGACGACTGCACTGGAGTCTGAGCGGCTGCACCACGCCTACTTGTTTACCGGCACTCGAGGGGTGGGAAAAACAACGTTAGCGCGCCTAATAGCGAAAAGTCTTAACTGCGATACTGGCGTTACGTCAATGCCCTGCGGTGTTTGTGCCAGCTGTGTTGAGATTGCTGAAGGCCGAAGCGTTGACGTGCTTGAAGTCGACGCAGCGTCGAGAACTAAGGTCGAGGATACGCGCGAACTTCTGGACAATGTCCAGTATGCGCCGACACGCTCGCGTTTTAAGATCTATTTAATCGATGAAGTTCACATGCTCTCGAACCACAGCTTCAATGCGCTGCTCAAAACACTCGAAGAGCCGCCAGAGCACGTTAAATTCATACTGGCTACAACGGACCCACAAAAGTTGCCGGCGACGGTCTTGTCGCGCTGTTTACAATTTAATCTCAAAAACATGGTTCCCGAGCAAATTGTTGGGCACCTGAAGCATGTCCTCAGTGAAGAGAGTGTTCCGTTTGATAACGAGTCACTTGCCTTGCTCGCACGAGGAGCGGAGGGCTCGATGCGCGATGCACTGTCGCTGTCCGATCAGGCGATCGCTCATGGTTCCGGAAAGCTAGAGTCAGACGACGTCCGTCAAATGCTTGGGACGGTGTCGAGAACTAAGGTACTGGATTTGCTCGATGCGCTCATTGCTGATGACGCAAGGCAAGCGCTTGCGGTGCTCGACGCTATTGCCAGCCATTCGCCAGATTACAGTGGGACATTGGATGAACTGGCGTCGGTGCTGCATCAGATCGCTCTCGCGCAAGCCGTTCCAGGATCAATCGATACGACACAGCCTGAGTTCGCGCGTTTAGAATCGCTCGCGGCAGCGGTGACGCCGGACGTCGCGCACCTCTGGTGGCAAATGTCCGTGGCCGCTAAAAAAGAGTTGGTGCTCGCCTCAGATCCGCGAAGTGGTCTGGACATGGCTATTCTACGATTGTTGGCGTTCAAACCCGGGGTTATTTTGGCCCAGTCGCACGAGGCACCCCCGGCAAAAAAGTCTGAGCCACCGGCGCCGCCGGTGGCTGCACCGACGCAGGTAAATACGGTAGTCGTCGAGACTGCGCCCGCGTCGCCGTTACCTCACACGACTCCACAAGGCACGGCAGTACAGGAGCTGCTGCCTGCAGAGGCAGAGTCCCTGTCCAAGGAGTCGGCAATCCAAATGCCGGTCGTTGAGGAGCCCACCGTCATGGCGCAGCCTGCGAATGTTAACGAGCAGAGCCTGGTCGGTGTCGTTGAGGTCGCTGCTAGCGAGGTGTCTACAGCGCCCAAAGTCGCTGAAGAGGATTTGCCAACCAATGGTTCATGGCCTGACTTTTTTGAAGGGCTGGGACTCAGAGGAGTGATACATACGGTCGCATCGCACTTTGAGTTGGTCGAGACGTACGAGCGAACGCTTCGGTTTAAGATTGCATCGACAAATGCGGCGCTTTTTAATGAGCGTCACCAAACGGGGCTGGCCAGTGCGATTGAGCTGGTTCTAGAGGCACCCGTAACGGTCCTAGTCGCGGTGGGTGAAACGTCTGATAATACACCTGCACGCCAACGCGAAATCTTTGAACGACGGCGAGTTGACGCGGCGACGGACGCGCTAGAAAAAGATGACTGCCTCAACGCACTGGTGACTGACTTCGATGCGACTATTGTCCCAAGCTCTATTCGACCACCTTTGACGGAGCTCTAACGTTATGAAGTTAAGCCCTGCCATTCAAGACCTGATTGAGGCACTTCGCCACTTGCCCGGTGTGGGTCCCAAGTCCGCACAGCGTATGACGCTTCATTTATTAGAGCGCGACAGAGAGGCCGCGCAGATTTTAGGCGATGCGTTAGTCAACGCACTGACCAAAGTGGGACGCTGCCAGCGGTGCCGTAATTTTACAGAACTGAGCGTTTGCGAGCTGTGCGGTGATCCCAAACGTGACGACACGCTTCTGTGCGTGGTCGAGGCACCGGCAGACGTATTGGCCATAGAGCAGACCGGAAGTTACCGGGGACTGTATTTCGTGTTAATGGGTCACTTGTCACCGCTGGACGGAATCGGCCCGAAGCAGCTTGGCCTGGACAGTCTAGATCTTTTGCTGGCTCCGGCGTCGATCGCCGAGGTTATTTTGGCGACGAATCCGACGGTGGAGGGTGAGGCGACAGGCCACTATATCGCCGAAATTGCGTCGCGGTACGCTATTACAGTGACTCGAATTGCGCATGGTGTGCCCCTGGGAGGCGAACTTGAGTTTATCGATCCCACAACACTTGCTCATGCTCTGGGTGGGAGAAAAGTGGTGGGTGACTCATGATTTACGAGTTAGTCGACAGCGATACGCGCCTTGAGCAGCTCTTAGAGCTGCACCAACAAGACCCGTTCGTCGCGATCGATACTGAGTTTAGGCGACGTGACACGTTTTACCCGCAAGTGGCGCTCCTGCAGCTGTGTTGGGATAAAACGGCCTACCTGGTCGACCCACTGAAGATTTCATCGACCGCGGCTTTGTCACGGTTATTTTCAAATTTAGCGGTCGTGAAGCTCTTACACAGTCCGAGTGAGGACTTAGAAGTGTTTCAGCATTGGTTGGGTGTCGTGCCTACGCCGTTGTTTGACACGCAGCGGGCTTTGGCCCTGTTAGGGCACGGGTTTGGTCTGGGTTATCGCGCGATGGTTGAAGTGTTTACTGGGGACGTGATCTCCAAGGCTGAGACAACGTCCGACTGGCTCAAACGACCCCTGTCTGACCGTCAACTGCACTACGCGGCGATGGACGTCACTTACTTGCGACGTATTGGTCAGACACTGCACGAAAAGTGTGTGAGCGACGGTCGCTTAGACTGGCTCCTTGAAGATACACAGGCGCTGAAAATTGGTGGGAGAGGTCCGTCTGCTAAGTTTAAGTCTGCCTGGAAGCTCAGTCCAAAGGAGCAGGGTGTGCTTCAAGCTCTCATTGAATGGCGTGAAGGTGAGGCGAGACGCTTAGATCGTCCGCGCAGCTGGATTCTGCCCGATGGCGTGATGACCCTCCTGGCTCGAAAGGCACCGAGACACATCGCTGCGTTAACGCAAATCGAAGGACTTCATGAGACGGTTATTCGTAAGCGAGGTACTGCAATACTGGGCGTGATTGAAAATGCAGATTCCTTGGCTCCGCCAGCGACAAATCTCTGGGAAGCTCCAGCAAAATCGCGCGAAAAAGAGTGGATGATCAAGCTCGGTTCTGTGGTCAAGGTACGAGCCGAGGTGTTGGGCGTGGCGCCCGAAATTTTATTGGCCAATAAGGATATTGAGCTGCTCGTACAGTGCTATTTCCAACAAAACCCGTTGCCTTCAGCCCTATTAGGCTGGCGTTACG
>JABIZW010000277.1 GCA_018666295.1 Halieaceae bacterium | reverse complement strand
CTCGATCTCCTCTTGTAACTCGCCATCCATATTAATGGTCAGTCCAGGATAACGCTGAAGCCAGAGAGGGCCGTCACTGCTCAGTACTGACTCGACAATGGCGCGCGGCGCGGCGCCCTCCTCTGACACGTCAGCACTGACCTCCAAGGTCCGTAATCGGTCGAGTCGCTCAATCGACTGATAACCCGTCTCAACACGGTATGTCGCTACCGTCGAAAACGGCACTTCGGTTCCATCGCGCGTCCGGATGTACATGGCGTTGATGTTTGCAATCGCACGACGTTCGGCCTCGGGGTAGCGGACCATGACGCGAACATCCTCACCATTGCGAGGTACTCGCTGAACCTCCTCGCCATAAAACGCTTGCCGGATTTGGCGAGCCACATCTGTAAGCGTCAGGCCTAAGTTCTCGGCAGCAGGCTTCAGTGATAAAACCAGCTCCTCCATTGGTGCATCAAAGCTATCGCTGACATCAAAAACACCGGGATAACGCTCTAATGCGAGACGAACATCCTGCGACAAGACCTCTAAATCCGCGATGCTATCAGACGCAAATAAGAGCGTAATGGGTTTTCCTGGATCACGTATCGTGTAATCAAAACGCACATCTTTCGCTCCCGAAAGATCGCCTAAGCTGGCACGCAGTCGGTTGGTCATTTCCTCCGTGTCCAAATCATCGTTAACGGTCTGAACTAACAAATCGACCTTGTTACCGCCCGCAACCCCCAAAATATTATCAATGGCTGGCTTATCTTTGTAACGCGGCTGGTTGTTGTAACTCGTCTTTAATTCTTCGGCCGCAACCACTAATCGATCGCGCATCGCCTGCGAGTCACTAAAAGCACCCCCTTGCGGCAGCTCGACCATTCCCACAACAAAGTCTGAATTAACGCGCGGGAAGAAAGCGCTCTTGAGGTAGCCGCCGCCAAAGAGTGCCAGGCTGAAAGAGAGTAGAACTAAAAAGAAGCCTCCAACCATCGCGTGATTTCGCAGGCATTTTGCGAGAAACGGTCGATAGCGCTCGTTGGCAAACCAAGACAAGCCACTCGCACACACCATCCGTGTTCGCGTGAGCCAGCCTGCATCCGCAATCTCTGGCTCTGGCTTCATGTGCGCCAGGTGCGCCGGTAAAATAAGAAGGCTTTCAATGAGTGAAAAGGCCAGGGCGAGACATACCACCACCGGAATACCCTTTGAAGCAGGACCCCACTCGCCCGGCAAGAAAAACATGGGCGCGAAAAATACCATAGTACTGATCACAGCGAAGACAACGGGCTTGACCACCTGACGTGTCCCCACTAAAGCGCCGTGCACGCCACTCAAGCCTCGGGACTGCGCCGAATGCACCGACTCCCCAACGATGATTGCATCGTCCACCACAATACCTAGGGTCAACAAAAAGGCGAACAGGGAGATCATGTTGAGGCCCTGACCGGTATAAGGCAGGAGAAACAAGGTCCCCATGTAAGCCACAACAATGCCCACCGACACCCAGAATGCGAGCATGGGCCTCAGAAACAGCATTAACACAATAATGACTAAAAACAGTCCCCCTAAACCGTTACTGACCAGCGTACGGACACGTTCTTTGAAGGATTTTGATGGGTCCTGCCAAAACTCAAGTGACACGCCGTCTGGAAGCGACAGTTCGCGTTCCTTCACCCAAGCCTTGACCGTATTTGTCGTCAAAATAACGTCTGGGGAGGTCGTTACAAAAACGTTCAAGCCCAGCGAGCGAGCACCATTAAACTCAATATCGACATCAACATCTTCGAAAGTGTCGCGCACGACTGCCACATCGCTGAGTAACAACTCTTGGCCGGAAATATCACTGCGCAGAACAATAGACTCGAAATCTGCACGGTCATAAGCCTGACCTCGGGTTTGTATCAGCAAGTCGCCGCTCTCACGCTGCACCGCACCCGCAGGTAAGTTAATGGACGCAGTTCTCACGGCGGCCGCCACCTGATCGAGCGTCAACTGAAATCGCTTAAGACTCTCCTCAGAGACCTCGATGGATACCTCATAGGGCCGCGCTGTTTGCAGTTCTACCACAGAGACCCAGGGCTGACGGACGAGCTCGTCACGCAACGTCTCGCCCAACTCCTTCATCTCACGTTCACTTAAGTCTCCGTAAATCTGGACACGCCCCATCTGATGTCGATAGGTCCTCTCCGTGACCGTGGGCCTCTCAGCATCGGAGGGGAAACTGCGAATTGCGTCGACCCGCGTGTTAATGTCATTCGTTAATTTTTGAGTCGGATAGTCGCTTTCCACCTCCACCATCACGATCCCAAGGCCCTCACGTGAGGTGGATCTAAGCTCCTCGATACCATTGAGATCATGGATCGCCTCTTCGATGCGAACGGCAATTTGTTCTTCAACTTCCCGAGGGCTCGCCCCCCTAAACTCCATGCGAATTTCAATTTGATTGACTTCTGGAGTCGGGAAAAATTGCTTATCCAGTTTCGGAATACTGGTGTAGCCACCAATAATCAGAAGCACCATTAGTAAATTGCCCGCAATCGGGTTTTTGATAAACCAGGTAATCAGTCCGTTCACGTCAATTTACCGCCCGCTGAGTCGCAACACGAAGACCAGGAAACAGTGTGTTATTGAGCTGCGTCACCACGCGTTCACCACTGGCGATACCCGACACCCACACCGACGCGCCTTGACGGTTGATGATTCCGACGTCCCGGCGCTCAAGCTTCGACTCCTCGCTTACAACAAGAACATGTCCATCCGGACTCAAAGCTGCGTTTGAAAGCTCAATAACATTGGGGACTGGACGTCCCAGCAATTCAGCACGCGCGAACATCCCGGGCGTTAGCACCGGCCGACCCAACGCGAGGTCAGACGTTCCGGGGAACTCTGCAATAATCGTCGCGACGCGACTCCGCCGATCAAGCTCTGCCTCTGAACGCATTATCGGCGCAGAAAACTGCCAGGCTCGCCCACCGATATCGACCGAAATTCGTGAAGACGAGCCAATCATACCGTCCGAAGACGTCAGTAATTGCTGCGGCAAAAGCGCCAATTGTGCGTCTGAGAGCGGCAAGCGGAGCTCAAGTTCGTCGAGTGCATAAATGTGCGCCAAGGGCGTCGCGTTAACCACGACCTGTCCAACGTCAACCCGCTTTTGTTGAACTCGGCCGTCAAACGGCGCGCGGATAACGGTTCTGTCGAGTGCAAGCTCGGCGGCGGATACATCGGCTTCAGCTGCTGTCACCGCGGATTGCGCTGCTCTTAGCTGAGGCTTTCTGAGAAATAAATCATTAGCCTCTTTAGAACCTAACTCACGCCATTCTCGGCGTGCTTGCCGACTGCGCCCGCGCTCCTCGGCAAGTCGCTGTTGTGACTGGGCCAGCGCCGACTGAGCACGGGCAAGCGAGAACTCGTAATCATCGCGCTCAATCGTAAGTAATACCTCGCCCTTTTTAAAAAATCCGCCGTCAGCAAACTCGGAATTGACACTCACGACCTTCCCTGTGACCTGAGCTATCAAGTCAACGCGGCGCTTTGCATCGATAGTGCCCTGCGTGTAAACGAGTAACTGGTGTGTTGAAGGCTGCGCTTCGATGATGCTGACCATCGGCGCGGGTCGATCGCGCGGTGGACCCGCCTGCGGCTCCGACTTCGCGGTCAAAACAATCCACGTTAGAACGAGTCCAGTAACCGTCGCAATCCCTGCGATGAACATTTTTCGAAGTGACAGGCGTGCTGCCACTGTTGATACCTCTGCGGTTCCCGACATTTCAAATTCCGTAATGTTGTGTAGGCAAGTACATGGGGCTTTCGCCATCAAAACACAAGGTGCGAACTTGGCGTTTGTGACAGAGAAACCTCAACGGTATACGCAAGACCCAGCGTTATCCGCTGAGATAAATGGCCGTTTTTTAAAAAAAACAAAAACAACCTGCGACAAAATCATGTCACGACACTGGAGAAACTCAAGCAAACCCTTGCGCATCAGTGATGTTTTCGTCGAGTATTTGTTTTTTGTTTTACTCACTTGGAGATACCAATGGCACTTTCTACTGGGGACAACGTCCCTTCATGCACGCTCTCTATCATGGGCGAGTCAGGGCCCGCCCCGCTCACAACCGACGCCTTGTTTGGTGGCAAACGTGTCATTTTATTTGCCCTACCGGGCGCCTTCACACCCGGGTGTTCAATGGCGCACCTTCCTGGCTTCGTCGCAAACGCAGACAAAATTAAAGCGGCGGGCGTCGATTCAATTGCCTGCCTCTCGGTCAACGATGCGTTCGTTATGGGCGCCTGGGGCGACGCTCAAAACGCCAGTGAAATTGTGATGGTCGCAGATGGTAATGCCGAATTCACCGACGCCATGGGTCTCACACTGGATGCCACAGGTTTTGGCATGGGCAAGCGAAGCCAGCGCTACGCCATGCTTGTCGATAACGGCGTCATCACTCACCTCAACGTCGAAGAAGGCCCCGGTGTTGATGCAAGTTCAGCCGAGACTATGATGGCACTGCTGTAAATCGGTCCTTGATTGCCGCTGCGAGTACGCGCTACCCAGCGGCAAACAAAAATACAACACCCGTAATCACCAATACACCCAGCAAGTTCACCCAGACACCCCATCGAACCATGGTTCGTATATCGATTTGACCGGTCCCGAAGACGACCGCGTTGGGCGCAGTCGCCACCGGCAACATAAACGCACAGCTTGCGCTCATCGCCGCAGGTACCATTAAAATCAAGGGGTCAATATTGGCCGCCAAAGACGCCGCAGCAAGGATCGGCATGAGTAAGGCCGTCGTCGCTGTATTCGACGTCGCCTCGGTCAAGGTGGTCACCAGTAGTGCAACCGCCGCTATTGCGAGTAATGTCGGCACCAGTGCCAAACTTGCAAGCAACTCACCGACTTGACCGCTAAGTCCCGACGCAACAAATCCTTTCGCGAGCGTTATACCGCCCGCAAATAGGAGCAATACACCCCACGGAATAGCGCTCGCTTGCTCCCAGGTAATAAGCGGCTCGCCCTCTTTGTCCCGCGCTATAAAAAGTGCAACCACAGCACAAAATGCGACAGCCGCGTCGTTGGCCGTGGACATGCCCAGCCATTCGCGCCACCCACCAAACGGCTCTGTACGCGTCATCCACGCCAGTGCAGTGAGCCCAAAGATAATTAAGACTCGCTTCTCCCCGCTGCGCCAGGCGCCAATATCTGGCAAATTCACCACCAAATCACGCGGCACCTTGCGCGCCAAACCAACAGCCACTAACGGAACCATAATGGCTACAGCGGGCACACCCCAGGACATCCACTGGCTAAAACTGACTGCCGTACCAGTCGTTTCTTCATAAACCTGCATGAAAATCAGTGTCGGTGGCGTTCCTATGGGCGTACCGAGACCGCCGATGCTGCACGCCCAGGCCAAGCCAAGTAATAACGGAGGTCCTAATGCCGTGGGTGCATTTGAAGTCGACACCACAGCCAACGCCACCGGCAAGAGCATAAGAACCGTCGCCGTATTGGAAATCCACATACTTAAGAGCGCCGCCGCCAGCATAAACCCCATGATGAGTCGATGTGGTTCGTCGGCACCGACAAAACGTACGACTGATACCGCGATTCGGGTATGAGCACCCGTTGACTCCATGCCCTTTGACAACAAAAATCCGCCCATGAGCAGCAAGATCAGTGGCGACCCATAGGCTGCCGCGACATCCGCCGGGCTGATCACACCCAACAGCGGTAAAACGCTCATGGGTATGAGCGATGTCACCGGAATCGGTATCGGTTCGAAAATCCACCAAAACACGCACAAAACAGCCACCGCCGTCGTCACTGAAGCAGCATCTGTCTGACCGAGGACTGACGAGACCACCCCGGCGACAAGGGCAACAACAAGCCCTGGTGCGGCCGATGAATTTAATTTAAACCAATGCGGTTTTAGCATTGCGTACTACCCACACTTCTTCGTTACACTACCCCCATGAAATCCCAGCCAACCTCGCTTGTCGATACCTTCGATCGCAGTATCCGTTATCTCAGGCTGTCGGTTACCGATCGATGTGACTTTCGGTGCCAATATTGCATGACGGAGGAAATGCAGTTTCTACCCAGAAAATCAGTCCTCTCTGGTGAAGAAATCCTGCGATTAGCGACGTTATTTGTCGAACTCGGGGTGGAAAAAATTCGACTGACAGGCGGTGAGCCACTCATCAGGCCCGACATTATCGAGATTGCCAGGAACTTAAGTGGCATCGAGGGCTTAAAAGACCTGGTACTGACGACCAATGGCAGTCAACTCACCCAACTTGCTCAGCCGCTTGTTGAGGCCGGTGTCTCACGTATTAACGTGAGCTTGGACACCCTCTGCCAGCAGCAATTTTCTGAGCTGTCACGCACCGGCGATCTCACGAAGGTACTCGCCGGTATCGACGCTGCCGTTGACGCCGGCTTTGAGCGCATTCGACTCAACACCGTGCTCCTCACCGGACAAAACGAGACACAAGTCGAGCCACTCCTTGACTACGCGCTTGAGAAAGGCATCGATATTGCTTTCATCGAAGAAATGCCGATGGGGCATATCACCCAAACAGATCGGACGCTCAGCTTGGTGCCTTCAGCACGCGTGTTAGAAACAATCAGATCACGATTTAATCTACTGCCAATTGTGGGTGCGAACACCGATGGCCCAGCCCGTCGCTATAAAGTGGAGGGCACCCAAACAGAAGTCGGTGTCATATCACCAATCACCGATAATTTCTGTGACTCGTGCAACCGCTTAAGAATCACGCCTGATGGCCGCTTGATCTTATGCCTAGGCCATGAAAATTCGCTCGATTTACGTCAAATGCTGAGAAGCGATATAGACGCTGCCACTTTGAAACGTGCAATTGTGGCCGCTCTTGCGTATAAACCCGAGCGTCATGTGTTCGACCAACCGGACGAGCCGCAGGTCGTAAGACTAATGAATGTTACTGGCGGTTAACGCCAAACTAGGAATATTTGTATGTCCAATTCCTTGGAGAAGCTCAATAGCGTCGACAACATCGTCGAGGCGCTGGCGACTGCCGGCTACATATGCAATGAGCAAATCGCAACGGTGGTTTACTTAGCCGCAGCACTGGGGAAACCCGTCTTGGTGGAGGGTCCACCGGGGGTGGGTAAAACGGAGCTCGCCAAAAGTTGCGCTGAAGTGACCGGCGCCCCACTCGTGCGCTTGCAGTGCTACGAGGGCCTTGATGAATCTAAGGCGATCTATGAGTGGAAGTACGGCAAACAGCTTCTTTATACCCAGCTACTGAAAACACAACTCGCTGAGGTCATGGACGGGGCACAGGGCCTTCGCGAATCCGTGGAGCGGCTACACAGCTTCGATGACGTGTTCTTTTCGAAAGAGTTCCTCGAGCCAAGACCGCTCTTACAAGCGATCGACTCGGAGCAAAGTGTCGTCCTGCTGGTCGATGAAATTGACAAAGCCGACTTTGAGTTTGAGTCACTTCTCCTGGAGGTCTTATCCGACTTCCAGGTCTCCATCCCCGAGCTGGGAACACTCAAAGGTCGATCAAAGCCCTTAGTATTTTTGACGAGTAACGACACACGAGATTTGTCGGACGCGCTCAAAAGGCGCTGTTTGCACTTGCACATCGACTTCCCCACGACACAACTCGAAGGTCGTATCGTGAGAGCACGTGTCCCTCAAATTACGCAGGCCATGACCGACCATCTCGTGGAATTTGTCAGCAGGGTGCGCGAAATGGACCTCAAGAAGCTCCCTTCAGTGTCTGAAACGATTGACTGGGCAAAAAGCCTGGTGCTGTTGCACGCGGACTCTCTCGATGAAGACCTGGTTCGCAGCTCGTTAAACGCCCTCCTAAAGTACGAAGATGACCTTACCAGTGTGGTCAATAATCTTGCAGGACTTTTGAGTCAGGAACAAAAGGTCACCGACGCCTAATCGTCTTATGAACCCAGTCGAGCGCGCCAATCAAGATGCACCTACGGATCGATTGCTGGCGTTTATCGAGTTCCTTCGCGGCCGCGATATTCTTATCTCGCCCGCGGATTCATTGGTGGCTATGGAAGTTGCGGGGCTCGTGGGTTACAGCGACCGTACGCTTTTAAAAAGTGGTCTTGGCAGCGCACTGGCCAAATCAAAGTTTGAAGTCACGGTGTTTAACGAGGCGTTCGAGCAGTACTTTGGGGCACCCAAGACCGACACGACCTCAGACAGTAGCGCACCGAGCCAACCCACTGAACAGGAGGCCAACAAACTCTCCCCACAGGAACTAGGCGAGCAGCTCTCTCAAGCCATTCAGGCGCAGCCCGAACTCGCCGCCAACCTATCAAGCGAGCTGGTTGACGCGTTGAAAAGTGGTGATGAAGCGGCCATCGCAATTGCCGTAGAAACGGCGGCACAACAAGTCGATGTCTCTGCGATTAAGTTACTCACCCAGCGCGGTCAGTACATTCGAAAAATGCTGGATGCTCTGGGTGAACAAGCATTGCGTGATGCCGCGGTGGAGCTTGAGTCTACCGAGCCTGCAGCCTTTGAGGCTGTGCAAGCATTGCGCGAACAACTGCGAAACAAAGTGCGCGATCGGGTCGATCGTGCCTACATGGTCCACGCCAGCGGCGACGCAGAAGATATGCTCGACGACGCACTGAGCAATATGTCACTGGGCAACGTTGATCAACACCATCGCGCCCGGCTGAAGCGACTCTTGGAGCGCATGACGCGCAAATTGGCGGCTCGACACGGGCGAATTCGCAAGCGGGTAAAACGGGGTCAGCTGGCTATTGCACCGACCCTGCGTAAAGCCATGGCAACCGACGGTGTACCGTTTCAGCCACGATGGCGGAAAAGTATTCGGCGTAAGCCTCAGATCCTCATATTGTGCGATGTCAGCGGGTCGGTTGCAGCCTATGCAAAGTTCTTACTATTATTTTTGCACTCATTGCAGGACGTCCTACCCAGAACGCGTAGCTTCGCATTTTCGTCCAATCTCGGTGAGGTCACCGAAACCCTCCGAGCACTGCCCGTTGAGGTCGCGATTGAGCGCGTTAATTTAAAGTACGGTGGCGCCACCGACTACGCTCGTGCATTTGAAGACTTCGCGCGACTTGCAATGTCCGACATTAATCGTGTGACGACCGTGATTATTCTCGGCGATGCGCGCAACAACAATACCGACCCCAGACTCGACCTGCTGGCCCAGATTCGCTCGAAGTGCAGACAACTCATTTGGTTAAATCCAGAGAGCCAGCGCAGTTGGGGTACAGGTGACTCTGAAATGCAGGGTGTCATCCGTAACTGCGACACTGCCGCTGAGTGCAGCACACTCAAACAGTTGGAGCGCGTCGTGGACAACCTTTTGGTTGAATTAAACTCCTGACCTTAGTCGGAGCTCTCCAACGACAGGCTGCCACTACCACCCACATGCCCATCGTTGGCGAGCTTAATTTTGAGTCTTAGATTATTCGCCGAGTCGGCATTGCGCAAAGCCTCTTCTTCCGAGATTTCCCCGGCGTGGAACAAACCCAATAGAGCCTGATCAAAGGTCTTCATTCCTTGGTCAACCGACTTTTCCATAACCTCTTTTAGGGACTGAATATCGCCCTGAAGAATCAAGTCCTTGACGAGTGGTGACGCCAAAAGCACTTCAATTGCGGCGCAGCGTGCCCCTGCCGAACTGACGATGAGGCGCTGCGACAGAATACCAATGAGATTCAGTGAGAGATCCATTAACAGCTGAGCGCGCCTCTCCTCTGGAAAGAAATTGATAATCCGTTCAAGCGCTTGGTTCGCGTTATTCGCGTGTAGCGTCGAAACACATAAGTGACCGGTCTCCGCAAATGACATCGCGTATTCCATCGTCGCTCTGTCGCGGATTTCACCGATGTAGATCACGTCCGGTGCTTGCCTCAATGTATTTTTCAGGGCGTTATCCCAACTTCGCGTATCAACGCCTAATTCGCGCTGGTTTACGATCGACTTTTTGTGTCGATGAATAAATTCGACAGGATCTTCGATAGTGACAATATGACCGCCCATGGTGCTGTTTCGGTGATCGATGAGCGATGCCAAAGATGTAGACTTACCCGACCCAGTCGCACCGACGACAAGGAGCAGACCGCGTTTCTGGCAAATCAAGTCTGACGCAATACTCGGCAAGCCCAATGCGTTCATCGAGGGTATATCGACGACGATGTAGCGCACGACCATGCCGACCTCGTTGCGCTGCTTAAAAATATTGACCCTAAACCGTCCAATGCCTGATAGAGAGACCGCGAGATTCATTTCGAGTTTCTCATCGAATTCACGCCGCTGCTGGTCGTCCATGAGTTGGTTAGCTAACTCTTTTGTGCGGCCTGGCGGAAGCGCATCTGACGATAACGGTCTTAGCTCGCCGTTAAACTTTGCGCTCGGCGGCGCGCCCGTCGTGAGGTACAGATCCGAGCCGCCCTCGCGTGCCATTGTTTTCAAACAATCTTCGAAATCCATGCGGCCATCCTCGCCTGCAAAAGCAGTACTGCTGTACCTTCTAATCGCTTAGAGCGTACACTTGCGCTCGTCCATTTACGTCGACCTTCAAACAGAGACTAACGTAAATGACCTCAGTGGTTAGTAGGGTACTCCAAGATGATGGCGGCGGCATTCAAAAGGGCAATCAGCGAAGGGCAAGCTGCCGATACGCTCACAGTCCACAGAGGGATTGAGAAAGAGGGCCTTCGGGTCAGCAGTACAGACCATCGACTGTCCCAGCGTCCCCACCCGACCCCCTTGGGTTCTGCACTCACGCACACCTCAATTACGACCGACTATTCAGAATCACTGCTTGAGTTCATTACGGGTGTCCATGAGTCATCGAATACGGCACTCGAGGAGCTGCATCAGTTGCACGCCTACACTGCGCAGTCATTGCCGGATGAACTTATTTGGGGCGCGAGTATGCCGGGTGAACTGGGTGTCGAAGCCGAGATTCCCATTGCGAACTACGGCAGGTCTAATATTGGCACCATGAAACGTGTTTATCGTAACGGCCTTGGCGCGCGTTACGGTCGAACCATGCAGGTCATTGCGGGTATCCATTACAATTTTTCGTTACCCGAGGCTTTCTGGGTCCGGTCACATGCCCTGGCCGGCAGTGCAGCGTCCATGAAGGCTTGGCAGACCGAAGGGTACTTGGCACTGATACGCAATTTCCAACGCCACGGCTGGCTACTGAACTTTCTCACCGGCAGTTCGCCGGCACTGAGCCGTTCATTTATTCGAGGCGACGTGCCACCGCACTTAAGTATCGGTGAAGAACAAACATTGTTCGGCGAATTCGCGACATCGTTAAGAATGGGGGACTTAGGGTATACAAGCTCGGCCCAAGACGGACTGCAGATTTGCTACAACCAGATCGAAACCTACATAGAAACGCTGACCAACGCGATCATGTCGCCTTATGAGGGGTATCAATCGCTCCCCAAAAAACGAAACAACGAGCTGCTTCAACTTAATCATGGTCTGCTGCAAATCGAGAATGAGTTCTACAGCGCTATTCGCCCCAAGCGAGTGACACAATCGGGTGAGGCGCCGTTGCGAGCACTCGAACATCGTGGCATCGAGTACGTCGAGGTCCGGTGCCTCGATATCAACCCCTTCACACCGCTGGGTTTAGACAGCGACACTATTGCATTGGTCGATGCGTTTTTGCTCAGTTGTATTTTATCAGACAGCCCACTGTGCGATGCGACCTCACGTGACATAGACAACACCAACACGCAGCGCGTCCTAAATTTTGGTCGAGATCCGCAGCTTAAGCTTCTGAACAGCGAGGCTCGTGAAGTCTCTCTCGAGCAGCTTGCGGCCCCGATTATGGATGCAATGAACGAGGCGGCGGCCTGGCTTGACCAATACGGACAAACCAATCGACACCGCGATGCCGTCGCTCTGGCCAATTCCCGCGTGCTGGGAACAGCGGAAACGCTGTCAGGGCGAATGCTGCGAGAGCTCGGCGAACGACGCATCGATTATTCAACATTGGTCGCTGAATATTCAGCACGCTGGGACGCGGACTTTCAGCGTTTCGCGCTACCCCAGCCCATCAGAACACGTCTAGCTGACGAGGCCATCTCCTCACTGCGCAAACAACGAGAGATCGAAGCCGCCGACACCCTCGCGTTCGAAGATTTCCTTAACGAGTTCTACGCACAATACGTGCGTTGAACGCAGTCGCTGTGAAGATCAAAAAGCCGGCTTAGCTATCCGCCGAGACGACCGACAACAACTCGACTTTAAAGACCAATACTTCGTTAGGCCCAATTGCACCGCCTGCGCCACCTGCACCGTAGGCAAGTTCAGACGGTATGGTCAGCTCGTACTCTGCGCCTTCGCTCATCAATTGCAGCGCTTCAGTCCAACCAGGAATGACCTGAGTAACACCAAACGTGACCGGCTCGCCGCGACTGTAGCTACTGTCAAATACCGAGCCGTCGGTGAGGCGTCCCTCATAGTGGACTTCGACCGAGTCTGCGGCTGTTGGCTTCACGCCCGTGCCCTCACGAACGATGCGATACTGCAACCCACTGGCGGTCATTTGCACACCTTCGGCAGTCGCATTTTCAGCCAAATAGGCCTGGCCTGATTCCAACGCGACGCTACCTGCAGCTTGCATTTGCACCTCTTGCTCGGCTTGCATTTTTTCCTGAAGCGCCATCATCTCAGCGTTGATCTCTTCATCAGTCATCTTCGCCTCAGCACCTGAAAGCGCATCACGCAGGCCGTCCGAAAACGCGTCGGCGTCAATCGGAACGCCCTCAGCTTTCATTCGTCGACCCATGTTCATGGCAATGCCGTAGCTGATTCGCTGCTCTTGACTCTCTAAACTCATGACAGGTGTCTCCGTGGGTTGATCACAAGCGGTCAAGCCGACACCAATCAGTGCAGCAAACGCTACAGATTTAACGGTGAATTTCGAGAGAATACTCGGGTTAAACATGGCAGGTTGTCCTGTGTGAAATAGTTAAAAGATAAGCGCCGCATATTACGCGGCTCGCCGATGACTTGCTACCGCCCTAAGAGACTCTCTAAACGATTAATCACGTCGGCACTGGGAAGTTCAGGAAGGTGGCTGAGATTGCCTGCGATGCACTCTCCCCCGCGCGTGAGCGCATCAACGTTAACGGCGCCACAAAGAATCTGGGCGAGTGTCTTCTCCGCTTCCAGTTCGAGACGCAATAAAGCGCGGCGGTCCTCGAGGCGCTGTGGATTTTGCCCCCAAAGAACGCGCTGCTGCCTCAGCGGCAACACAACAGAATCAACCCAAGGGCTAATCCGTTCCCGCAGGACACCCCACGCCTCAGCGGTTAAAAAATTACCCCGCCCCCCCAGCCAAGCAAGGAACATCGCCTCCAAAATAATAAGCCCATGCTGTTCTTGAAGCCCGAGTAAATAGTCGCGCACTTCTTCGGTCTCGTAACGCACAATGGCCCAGGACCAAAACTCTCTATTTACATCACTCATCATGGGTCATCGCCATCCTTATTTTTTCTCGGTGCGGGACGCGACGAACGCGATATTCCTCTTGTTGGGCAAAGGAGCGGCTTTCGCAGGCCTTAGACCACGCTAATGCCACAGGCCGACGCGCCCGCGTATAGTTCGCGCCGCCGACGAGCTCTCCGTTGTGCTGTCTGATGCGACGCACCAGGTCGGTCGTGACACCGGTGTAGAACGTACCATCGG
>JABIZW010000202.1 GCA_018666295.1 Halieaceae bacterium | reverse complement strand
CCGGTGTATCGCCTCGTCCAACGCTTGCAAAGACGTTGCAAGAGCGTGCTTGGTCGTCACCTATCAATATTGTTCCAGGCGGCGACTGAGCCAGGTCCTACGCTCAGCACCTTTTCGAGTCAGACGGTTGGGTGGTCAAGCAGTGTGAGTGAGAACTGATCGCCAACGCGCAATTGTGCAAGGTCATCGATTGAACGACTGGCACATTGCAATACGCGTGGGTATCCGCCGATTGTCTGAGCGTCGGCGAGTAAAATAATCGCCTGCCCGTCGTGAGTCACCTGAACTGTCCCTGGTTGAACGCCCGAAGACACCATTTCTGTCGCGTGCGCGCTGTGCGTTAGTGAGAGTGCTGTATTCGTTCGCAATCCGATGCGGTTAGACGGCGCCACGATCGATATAGGACGCTCAATGAGTTGCGCGACAGCGGAGGGCTCGAGGCAATCGTACTCAGGCCCTCGATAGGCTCTAATTATTGCGTTAGAGGGCATTGGCGACAAGACGATCGCCGGCCATGGTGTGACACCGGCCGATCTGGTTTCGAGTACGTCCTTTGCTCGCCAAACGGCTGAGGCAAGTAACTCGTAGCTTCCGATGCGCAGCGCACTTGCGCTCCCCAGCCACGTCTTAACCTGCCATACCCCTTCGACGGCGAGATATCCGCGATAGCCCGTCGTTGGTGATTCAAACGACAGCTCGTCGCCCGCGTTAAGCTCAATAGCCTGGCGGCTGTCGACTAACAGATTATTGACGCGCGCAGTAAATTGAGCCCCCGCCAGTGCAACCTTGCCTGCGCTCTCACAGATCAGTCTGGGACCGGTCATTGTCAGTTCTAAAACGGGTGTCTGAAGCGCGTTGCCCACCAGTGAATTTGCATAACGCATGGCTGCCTTGTCGAGTGCACCACCGATGGGTACCCCAATGTGTGTGTATTCGGGTCGTCCGGCGTCTTGAGTCGTTGTCCGCAGACCGCTGGTCACAAACCGAAGCCTCACGATATCCAGGTCCCAATATCAAGATCACCGTGATCCCGTTGACGGCCCAGCTCGGTGAACGCATCTAGAGCAATGGGGAGGAAGCTCACTCGATCATTTGGCGCAAGTAGCGCCGGCATTTGACGTTCAGGATTGAACAGCGGTATTGGGACGCGTCCGAGGATACGCCAACCACCGGGGGAGTCGAGGGGATATATACCCGCCTGATCTCCCGCAATTGCCACAGATGAGGCGGGGACACGAGCCCGTGGCGTTTTCATTCGACTGCAGCGCAAGGTATCTGCAAGCCCACCCAGATAAGGAAACCCAGGTAAAAAGCCAATCGCTTTAACGCGGTATTCGGATCGACAAAATGTTTCAACCAGTGAGTCCCATGACATAGATAACTCGCGCTGTAACGGTTCGCAGTCAAGTGCAAATGATGGGTCGAAGCAGGTGGGTATGGACCAGAGCCGCTCGCTTGCGTTGAGTTCGGGGTGGGCGCGCTCGAGTAGCGCGACCAACGTCGCATGAACTTTAAAATAGGAGGTCTTTGCGGTGTCGAAGGTCACAAGCATGCTGTCGTAGCTCGGCGTGGTGCTGACGATGCCTTGTGGGTCTTCAGCCCTCAGTACGCGGTTCAGTGCCATTACATTTGGAGTGGCGCCGTCGTCACTCGTGAACTGAATGAGTGCCGCGGTATCACCGTAAGGCCGAATTATTGCTGTCATGGTGATGGGGCCACCTGGATATCGCGTGCGCTCAAGGCGTCTCGGATCATGTTGATCTGTTGCAAGGCAGCTGGTGTGTCGCTGTGCATACAAATACTGTCCGCTTGTAAAAAAATGTGGTGGCCATCGACCGATCGGATTGGTTGGGCATCAACAATCGCCATAACTTGGGCAGTCGCAAGCTCAGATTGCTCAATCACAGCGCCGAGTTCAGAGCGCGGTGCCAATTGGCCGTTGCTCAAGTAGCGACGATCGGCGAAAGCCTCCGCGATGAAGCCGACGCCATGGCGTTTACAGAGCATCCGCTGCTCACTGCCGGCAAGGCCCATGAGTGCGGGTACGGGACTCATCGTTTTTAAGAGCTTGATAACGCTCTCAGCAAGTACGTTGTCTTGGACCATGTCGTTGTAGAGGGCACCGTGGGGTTTTACGTAACCCATGACAGAGTCACGATCCTCCACAATGTCTTTTAGCGACGAAATTTGATCATTTAATGACGCCATAAGATCGCTGGATGACAGGGTTACAGACTTCCGGCCAAAGTTTTCTTTGTCGGGATAAGAGGGGTGGGCGCCTATTCTGAGGCCTAAGGAGATTGCGTTTTCGACCATGCGTCGCATCGACGTATCGGAGCCCGCATGGCCCCCGCAGGCAATCGAGCAACTGCTGATCTGTGCCATGAGCGCCAGGTCGCGTGCTACACCCTGGTCGCTGCTGTCCTCGCCTAAGTCACAGTTAATATCGATATACAGCGTCATATTAGAGCCACCCAAAGGCGAGTCCGATGCCTCTCGCACCCAGCAGCATCGTCACTGCAAGAACCGACACACCTAGAATGTTCTGAGTAGTTGTATTGGTATGCACGCCCAGCAACGTTCGATCGTTCGATACCCAAACGATAAACGTCGCAATAATGGGAAGCAAAATCCCGTTGGCGACTTGAGCAAAAAGAATCAACTGGATGGGTTTGAGGTTGAGACTGGCAAATAAAATACCAGTCGCCAAGACTGACAGCCAAACCCATCGGAAGACGGTGTCGCGCCGCTGTGCAGATAGGCCTAGAACCTCGGTCACCGCGAAAGCGGCAGCGAGTGGCGCAGTAATTGCCGACGAGAGGCCTGCTGCGAAAAATCCGATACCCATAAAGAGGCCAGACGCATTGCCAAGCAGGGGCTTGAGTGTGCCGGCCAGTTGGGACAGGGAGCGTGTTTCTTCACCGGAGCTGTGCAGTGTCGCGGCGGCTGTGATCACAATGCACAGGGTAATCACGCCACCACCGAGTACCGATAAGAAAATGTCTTGTCGTGCGTCAGACAGGCTCAGTCCTGCTTTAGCATGTTCTTTTAACGTGGAGGCATGAAGAAATAGGTTGTAGGGCACAATAGTTGTGCCGATGAGCCCCAATACCAAGAATCCAGCATTGTCGGGGATTTTCGGTGTAAAAAGTCCCGAGCTGATAGCTGCGATAGAGGGTTTGACAAGCACCGCAGCCGTCATGAACACCAAAGCCATGCAGGCAACAAGTGTCATCAGCGTGCGCTCTATCCAGTGACGCTTCCCGGTACCTAAAATAATGAGCGCAGCGACACCGATGACGATTGGCCAGACCCTTTGGTGGGTGTCGTTGGTTATCGGTAGCCCGGCCGCTGCACCGGTGATATTTCCAGCTTCATAAGCGGCGTTACCCACGAAAATGGCGCCAATGACTAAGACTGCGGATGGCCAGTAGAGCAGGCTTCCTTGCGTGCGCTGGGCGATTGCTTCACCTAAGCCAATTTGACCGACGGTTCCAAGACGCGCAGTCATCTCCTGCAATACCAGCGTGGCGGCAACAGAAAAGGCCACCGCCCAAAGCAGTGTAAATCCGAAGTTTCCGCCTGCAAGCGTCGCTGTTGTCACTGTGCCCGGACCAATGAACGCCGCCGCAACCATTGCGCCAGGGCCGAAATTTCGTCGATTCCTTGTCATAAGAACAGCCCAGTCTCTGCGCATCTAACGCCTACTGCCGTCAGTCTAGCGCGAACACGACGCGACTTAAAAATGCGCTGTTTAATCGGTAACTTCCGCATTTCCTTGGGTTCTGGTTTAGACTGCGCGTGTGATAGCAGAGTAGGAGATAGGCATGGGGCGTGCCTACCAAAACCGTAAAGAATCAATGGCAAAGACCGCAGCAACAAAGACTGCGGTGTATTCACGGTACAGCCGAGAGATTTATATGGCCGCAAAGGGGGGCGGTACCGATCCCTCGGCAAATCTGACACTGCGATCGCTGATTGATCGCGCCAAAAAAGACCAAGTGCCGTCGCACGTGATTGATAAGGCGCTCGATAAAGCCGGATCAGGTATCGGTGAAGACTTTCAAATTGCGCGATATGAGGGGTTTGGTCCGGGCGGCACGATGATATTGGTTGACTGCCTTACGGATAATGCGAATCGGACAATTGGTGAAGTTCGCCCAGCGTTTACGAAAGGCAAAGGTAAGTTCGGGACCCCCGGAACGGTGGCTCATATGTTTGAGCATGCGGCAGTATTTGTGTTTAAGGGCGAGGAGGATGCGGTACTGGAGTGCTTGTTAATGGCTGACGTTGATGTTTTGGAGGTTGAGAGCGACGACGAGTTAGTCACGGTAATGGCGCCGATAACCGAGTTTGCGAAAGCGCGAACCACATTAACCGGCGAGTACCCCGAGATCGATTTTGAGGTCGACGAACTCCAGTTTGTCCCCAAGGGAGAAACGCTGATTGAAGGTGAGGACCTTGAGCAGTTTGAGAAGCTGCTGGGCTTACTCAACAACTGCGAGGATGTTCAAAACATTTACCACGATGCGAAGTACGGGTAACTAGGTCGCAAACGGTGCAAACAAGTCCGCGTCGTTTGCAAAACTTTTGAATTCCAACGCATAACCGT
>JABIZW010000133.1 GCA_018666295.1 Halieaceae bacterium | reverse complement strand
GCACTTCCGTTTGTACTCACCTCGGCTCAAACCCGAGTTTGTCAGGAGATACTTGAGGACCTTCGAAAGCCAATACCCATGCTTCGACTGCTACAAGGCGACGTCGGTTCTGGCAAAACATTGGTCGCGGCTTTAAGCGCCGCGCACATGGTCGAGTGCGGGCACCAAGTCGCGCTGATGGCACCCACCGAACTTCTCTCAGAGCAGCACTACCGAGGTTTTGAACGATGGTTTACACGCCTCTCCATCAAGGTAATGTGGCTCACCGGTCAGGTGAAGGGCAAGGCACGCAAAGAGGCGTTGGCATCTATTGAGGCGGGTAGTGTGGATATTGTGGTGGGAACACATGCCTTATTTCAGGAGCATGTGGCGTTTCGTTCATTAGGACTTGTTCTTGTCGATGAGCAACACCGTTTTGGCGTGAATCAACGTCTCTCACTGACCCAGCGGGGCCTTGACGATCTCACGCCACATCAACTCACCATGACCGCCACACCCATTCCACGAACCCTGTCCATGGTTGCCTATGCGGACCTCGACTGTTCCGTGATTGATGAGTTGCCGCCAGGACGAAAACCAATAACCACCGTGTTAATTGATTCATTAAGGCGCGAGCAGGTGATTAAGCGGGTTGGGGCAGCGTGCTCTGAGGGTCGGCAAGCGTATTGGGTATGTCCCCTCGTTGAAGAGAGTGATGCGCTCGATGCCAACGCCGCTGAGATCGCATCAGAACAGTTAACAGAGGCACTACCAAGCCTCACCATTGGCCTTTTGCACGGTCGAATGAATTCGGTTGAAAAGGCAAAGACTATGGCTGCTTTTGCAGCCAATACGATTGATATTCTTGTAGCGACTACGGTCATCGAGGTGGGCGTTGATGTGCCCAATGCCAGCATGATGATTATCGATAATGCCGAGCGATTTGGGCTGGCACAACTCCATCAACTTCGAGGTCGCGTGGGGAGAGGTGCGATCGAAAGTCACTGCTTGCTGCTCTACCACACACCCCTTAGCCAAACCGCTCGCTCACGACTGGGTGTCATGCGCGAGTCCCAAGACGGGTTCGTCATTGCCGAGAAAGACCTAAAAATTAGAGGTCCGGGTGAAGTATTGGGCACGCGACAAACAGGCGTTTCATCATTTCGCGTTGCTCGGCTTCCCGAACACGAATTCTTGTTAGACGAGGCGCAAGCCGTTGCTAACAGACTGGTCCATAGCAATAGGGCTAGGGCAGAACGTCTGGAATCGCGTTGGACTCGCGCACGTGAAGCGTTTGCCCACGTATAATCCGATCTGTCACTCACTCATTGAGGTACCCACTTGTCGATAAACGTGATCTCAACCCAAAAAGTCGGCGCACTGTTACAGGTCATGCGTGCGGACAAGCCGATAGGGACATACCTACTCCTGGCGCCCGCACTCTGGGGTCTTATTATCGCATCGAACGGCTTGCCCTCGGTATTTCTAGTAACCACCTTCGTGGTGGGCTCCGTGGTCATGCGGTCCGCTGGGTGCACGACAAATGACCTTGCTGACCGCAAACTTGACGGCTTTGTGGAACGAACGCGCAGTAGACCTCTGGTAACAGGCGAAGTCTCGGTCAGTGAAGCGATGTATCTGCTCGCCGCATTACTGACTTTGGCACTCTGGTTGGTGATGCAAACCAATTGGCTCACCGTTCAGCTCTCCATCGTCGGCGCGGTGTTGACCATTATTTATCCGTTCATGAAACGCTTCACCCATTTGCCTCAGGTGGTCCTTGGCGCCGCGTTCTCTTGGAGTATTCCCATGGCGTTTGCTGCCACCACAGCTAACCTCCCGTCTGGGCTATGGTGGCTATTTCTCGCTAACCTGCTGTGGGTTGTGGTCTACGACACGCAGTATGCAATGGTTGACCGAGAGGACGATCTCCAAGTCGGTATAAAATCAACCGCGATTCTATTTGGCGATTTGGACACACGCGTTATCCTTGTTCTACAAGTTCTATGCCTATGGTCATTTGTGGCGACAGGCTTGAGCTTTGGTCTTGGACCTATTTATTTTATTTCCATAGCCCTGGTGGGCGCTTTATTCTTGAGGCATCAAAAGCTCATCAACAACCGGTCTCGTGAAACGTGTTTCCAAGCGTTTAACGAGAGCAAATGGATTGGACTGATCGTTGCGGTGGGGCTTTTGGGACATTACAGCGTCTCGAGTGCATGAGCGCATAACGTCGTCATTAGCGAGAAACCCCCACGTGGAACTCAGAGTGTATCCCAGTGTTAACGAACTGCCCAAAGCAGATTGGGAAAGGTCTTTTGCCTCAGAGTACCCGTTTTTAAAGCACGACTTTTTGTCTGGTCTTGAGTCCTCAGGGAGTACCGGCGGAGACTCGGGCTGGCAAAACTGTCACCTCGCGCTTTGGCATGAAGATCAGCCCATTGGAATGGCGCCAGGATTCCTCAAAAGTCACAGTTATGGGGAGTATGTTTTCGACTGGTCATGGGCCGACGCGTGGCATCGCAGTGGGTTGGAGTACTATCCGAAGCTGATCACGGCAATTCCGTTCACACCGGCTACCGGGCCCAGACTCTGGACCGATCCTGATCGCGAGAACGCGACCTTTGAATTTATTGCCGGCGTCACGCAATGGTGCAAGTCCGAACAAATATCAAGCTGGCATATTTTATTTCCAGAAAAGACGCTGTCAGACGTCTTGACTGAGGCCGGTCTCGTGCAACGCATGACCACGCAGTTTCACTGGTTTAACCGAGGTTATTCCGACTTTGACGAATTTTTATCGGAATTCAATAGTCGTAAACGCAAGGCGTTAAAGAAAGAGCGTGCCGCGATCGCCGCTCAAAATTTGACACTTATTACAAAGACCGGTGCTGAAATCAGCCCGAGCGATTGGGCATTTTTCTACTACTGCTACCAAACCACATACCTCAAGCGAAGCGGTCATGAAGGCTACCTAAGCGGCGAATTCTTCACTGGCGTGTGCCCAACATTGGGTGAAAACACGGTAATGGTTATTGCTCATGAGGGCGAGGTACCGGTTGCTGCAGCGCTTTATTTTGTGGATGAGGACACACTCTTTGGCCGCTATTGGGGATGCTTAAAAGAGTTCGAATTTCTACATTTTGAAGCCTGCTATTACCGCGGCATCGAGTACTGTATTGAAAACGGGTTATCTCGATTTGATCCCGGCGCTCAAGGGGAGCATAAAATACAACGCGGGTTCGAACCCACACTCACGTACTCTAATCACTGGATTGCCGAACCCCGTCTCAAAGAGGCCGTCGCCGACTTTTGCCGCCGTGACTGCGAGCAGGTCAAACGCTATCGCGACGAAGCCACAGCACTGCTTCCTTTCAAGGAGCGCGCCTAATTACTGAGGTACTTCATCGCGCAGAAAAACCCACTGCGCGCCTTTAGATTGAGTTTCACTGAAGTAGTATCCAGACCCATCAAAGGATTTAAGTGCCTCAGGATTAGTGAGTTGGTTATCGATAATAAACCGCGCCATAACACCACGGGCCTTTTTGGCGAAAAATGAGATCATCTTGTACTGACCGTTTTTTAGGTCCTTAAATTGCGGCGTAATCACAGTTGCTGCCAGAACCTTTGGCTTGACGGCCTTGAAGTATTCATTTGACGCCAAATTAATAAGCACGTCCGTATTTGCTGAGGCGAGGTCGGCATTAAGTGCTTCTGTGACTTGATTCCCCCAGAACTCGTAGAGGTTCTTTCCACGCGAGTTACCAAACTTCAGTCCCATTTCAAGCCGATACGGCTGCATGAGATCAAGCGGTCGCAACAATCCGTAAAGTCCAGAGAGAATTCTCAGTCGTGCCTGCGCAAATTCAAAGTCAGGCGCGGCCATGGAATCGGCTTGCAGACCCGTGTAGACGTCGCCCTTAAAGGCTAGCAAGGCTTGTTTGGCATTTTCAGGGGTTGCTGTGGACTCCCAGTTCATAAAGCGCTCATGATTTAGATGGGCAATATTCTCACTCACGCCCATTAATGCACGAATATCGTCAGGAGCCAGCGTCCTTGCGTCGTCCACTAACAGTGCAGATTGATCCATAAAGCGGGGCACAGTAGCGGTCTCTACGATAGAAGGCGTCTGGTAATCCAGTGTTTTTGCGGGTGACAAAACTGTAAGCACGGCGAATCTCTCTGCAATTGCTGTTCACTCGATGATAACCTTCCACGTCGACTTGAGAAATGGGTTAAAACGGTGAACTACTGGGCAACTTTTGCGCAGACTATAGACAATGTGAACCGTTCGGTGGGAAATGCCGTCGCTTACACCAGTCTGGTCATGGCTTTGGTGACAACAACAGTCGTGGTTTTACGCTACGGTTTTGGACAAGGCGCAATCGCTGCACAGGAGTCCGTCCTATATTTGCACGGGACCTTATTCATGTTGGGTGCGGCGCCGACCTTACTCGAGGACAAACATGTCCGCGTTGACGTTTTTTACCGAAACTTTAGTGCGCGAAAGAAGCGCTGGGTGAACACCCTGGGCCACACACTATTCACACTGCCGGTCTGCACCTTGATCGTCATAATGTCTTGGGGTTACGTCACGGAAAGCTGGATGATTTTAGAATCGTCACCCGAGCCGGGCGGTATACCCGCAGTTTTTCTGCTCAAAACGCTTATACCCGCAATGGCACTAATGCTCGGACTACAAGCACTGAGTCATATCATTCAGGGTTTGATCACGCTCTGCGAGGTCACCGACGATGATTGAAGGTGAACTCGCACTCGCACTCTTCGGGGCCGTTTGTGTGTTGCTGCTGTTTGGCTTCCCCGTTGCACTAACATTGGCCGGCACTGCGCTTTTATTTGCTGGAGGCGGGGTCATTGCGGGGTATTTTGATGCCAGTTTTGTGGGTGCGTTGCCCGGACGTATGTTTGGTACTGTCACGAACGAAACACTGGTCGCCGTACCGTTGTTTATCCTCATGGGAGTCACACTGGAGCGAGCCAAAATCGCAGAAGAGCTGTTAACGGCAATGGCCAGCGGCTTGGGCGACAGAACGGGCGGGCTGGGCATATCTGTTGTCATCGTCGGTGCACTTCTTGCCGCAAGTACCGGCATCGTTGGCGCTACCGTTGTAACCATGGGCGTTCTTGCCCTGCCGTCGATGCTCAGGGCCGGATATAACCCGTCACTCGCAACGGGTCTTATTTGCGCGACGGGAACGCTCGGACAAATTATTCCGCCGTCAATTGCGTTGGTATTATTGGGCGACATCATGTCGACTGCCTATCAACAAGCACAGCTGCAAAGCGGGATTATCAACACACAAACCGTGTCTGTTGGCGATCTGTTTGTCGGTTCATTTATTCCAGGGCTTGTCCTCGTTGGTCTTTACCTTGGATACGTGCTGTTTATGGCATGGCGCTATCCAAGCAGCTGCCCAGCGCCAGAACAGCGCAACACTCAAAAGTTGTCATTGATCAGTGCCGTGCTGCCACCACTGCTCCTAATTACCATCGTCCTTGGCTCTATCATCGTTGGCGCGGCGACGCCCACAGAGGCGGCAGGCGTCGGTGCTGTCGGCGCATTGATCTTGGCGGCCTACCGATCTGCTTTAAACCGCCAAACGCTTCGAGAAATTGCACAATCGACCATGGCAACCACTAGCATGGTCTTTTTAATCCTGATCGGTGCCGCACTATTTTCCCTCGTATTCAGAGGTTTTGGTGGCGATGAACTCATCGAAGACTTCTTTGCCGGTCTCGGTGGCGGTCCGCACATGGCCTTACTCATTGTCATGGTGGTCATGTTTCTGCTGGGGTTTATCCTAGACTTTATAGAAATTACGTTCGTCGTTGTTCCAATCGTCGCGCCTATTTTGCTTGCTATGGGTTTTGATCCCATATGGCTGGGTGTCATGATTGCCGTTAACTTACAAACGTCATTTTTAACACCGCCTTTTGGTTTTGCGCTGTTTTATTTGCGTGGAGTCGCTGATGAGTCCGTTGCAACCAGCGCAATTTACCGTGGTGTCATCCCGTTTGTAATCATTCAACTTGGCCTATTGGCCCTGATGTGGATGCGGCCCGACATTGTGACCTGGCTACCGAGTATGATCGGTCGCTGATCTAGTTCTGCACTGAGTCAGTAACTGCTATGAAAAATAACGCCCGACCTGGAGAGCGCTATGAATCCGATTGACGAAACACCAAGACCCACTGGTGAACTGACGCTGCAAACGGTCGCAATGCCTGCCGACACTAACGCTAACGGCGATATCTTCGGCGGCTGGCTGCTCTCGCAAATGGAT
Source organism: Halieaceae bacterium (assembly GCA_018666295.1). Taxonomy (GTDB): domain Bacteria; phylum Pseudomonadota; class Gammaproteobacteria; order Pseudomonadales; family Halieaceae; genus Luminiphilus. The sequence continues at coordinate 4,831 of JABIZW010000133.1, read as the reverse complement.
ATCGCCGGCGGCGTTGCCTCAGCCGAGGTCGCTGGTGGCAGGGTGGCTACTGTTGCGGTTCAGGGCATGGCCTTTCTCACACCCGTTCACGTCGGCGCGGTGGTCAGTTGTTACTGTGACATCCTCGACATTGGTCGAAGCTCCGTTCGTGTCCTAATTGAGGTGTGGATAAACTCACAGCAGGACGGCGAGCCCATTAAAGTCACCGAAGGCGAGTTTATCTACGTGGCGATCGATAACGTAAAACGCACAAGAGCGATTACTGGTCAGTAAATGAAATCGGTGGGAGGACTCTGTCTCTCGCATTCAAATACGCGCGCTCCGATATTTCGTGATACCGGCGCACCCCCTCCAAAAACACTTCATAAGACGCGGCAATTTTCTGTGCCATCGGGTCCTCCGCTTTCAAGCGTGCCAGTGCACTCACCGAGTTGATGTAGAGCACGTCTAAAACGTCATCGGGCAGTGGTCGAAGTTTCGTGGAGTGCTCAGTCAGCAACGTCGTCAACGATTGATTATTACGCGCAGTAAACTCATCGAGCATGTCTTGGTTGGTTGCCCGAGCCGCACCTTCAACAATGGCCTGAAGGTCTTGGGGTAACTGATCAAACGCGTCTTGATTAACCGTGAATTCCAGCATAGCGCCGGGCTCATGCCACCCCGGATAATAGTAATACTCGGCGACCTCCATAAGGCCAAGCGTGCGGTCATTATAAGGCCCAACCCACTCAACGGCGTCAATAACACCCGTTTGCATAGACGTATAGATTTCACCGCCTGCGAGACGAACAGCTGTTCCACCGGAAGCCGCAAAAACCTCTCCTGCAAGCCCGGGAATTCGCATTTTTAGGCCATCAAGATCTGCTGCTGATTTTAACTCTCTATTAAACCAACCGGCCATTTGAACACCTGTGGAGCCCCCTGCAAATGGCCGAACACCAAACGGCGCGTAGAGCTCTCTCCACAACTCTAGACCACCCCCATAGTGCAACCACCCGTTCATTTCTTGTGCCGTCATTCCAAAAGGTACCGCCGTGTAAAACACGGAGGCCGGAATTTTACCTTTCCAGTAGTAGGCGGCACCGTGCCCCATTTCGGCCACACCCTGGGCCACCGCGTCAAAGACCTCGAAAGGGGGGACGACTTCGCCTGCGCCATAAACCCGCACGGTAAGACGCCCATTACTCATTTCACCGACTCGGCGAGCAAAGTTTTCAGGGGCTGAACCAAGCCCAGGCAAACCTTTCGGCCATGTAGTGACGAGTTTCCATTCAATGGCCTGAGCTTCCTCACCCGGGAGCCGGTCGCGTGAGCTCTGGTCTATCTTCTGCGCATCGACGGCCCACAGCCCAACAGTCGCCAACCAAAGCACAAGGACACCAATGATGGCGACGGGTAAGAGCGTTCTCTCTTTCATAGGAGCCTCACAAAGCCTGAAGATTTGCGTACTGTAGGACGAGCCACTTACTGCCCTCAGCAAAGTTTACCTCGATACGCGCATTTGCTCCCCGACCTTCCATGTTAAGCACCACGCCCTCGCCAAACATGGGATGCACAACCCGCTGACCAAAGCTCAAACCCGATTCGTTAGAAGCGCTGGCGGGCTGCTGAAAACGGTCAATCAGCGGGCGGGTCAAACCACCGTGCAACCGCACCTCCTCGATTAACTCTGCCGGTATTTCGCGAACAAAGCGCGAGGGCGTGTTGTACGTTTCATTGCCGTGGAGACGGCGACTCTCAGCATAAGTAATTAATAGTCGTTGCTGAGCGCGTGTAATACCGACGTACGCGAGTCGGCGCTCCTCTTCCAATCGGCCAGGCTCTTCGACCGACATGCGATGTGGAAATAAGTTTTCCTCAAGGCCTGCCAGAACGACCAACGGAAACTCAAGCCCCTTGGCAGAGTGCAATGTCATCATTTGCACGCTGTCCTCATAAGGGTCCGCTTGTGTGTCGCCGGCATCAAGCGCCGCACTGTCAAGGAACTGCTGGAGCGGCGATAGCGTGTCGTCCTCGGCCCGAAATGTCTTTGCCGCCGACACTAATTCTTCTAAGTTTTCGACCCGCGCCTGACCTCGCTCGCCTTTCTCGGCCTTATAAAAATCGATCAGACCCGTCCGATGAATGACGTGCTCCACCATCTCTTCGATCGGCAGTTCCAGTGTTTCGCTGTCGAGTTCATTAATCAAAGCAGCAAAGCCTGCGAGCGACGACCGGGCTCGGGTACTGAGCAAACTATTTTGCTGGGTAAGAACGATCGCCTGCCACATGGAAACGCCTTGGTCACGCGCAATCGCGCGCAGGTCGTCAATGGTCTTACTGCCAATACCGCGCGTCGGTGTGTTAATCACACGCTCCAGCGCCGGGTCATCACCACGACCAATAACAAGACGCAAATACGCCAGTGCGTTTCGAATCTCCAGGCGTTCGTAAAATCGCTGGCCACCGTAAATCCGATAGGGAAGACCCCCACGTATAAGCGCCTCTTCAATGACTCGGGACTGTGCATTTGACCGGTACAAAATGGCACTCGACTTGCGCGTATTTCCCTCATCCGTCCACGCTTGGATTTGTTCCACAATAAAACGGGCTTCATCTTGCTCATTAAAACCCGCATACAACCTGATGAGATCGCCGTCATCGCCATCGGTCCACAAGTCTTTCCCTAAGCGGCCGCCATTATGGGAAATAACGCCATTAGCGGCGTCTAAAATGGTCTTGGTAGAACGGTAATTCTGCTCGAGACGAACCGTTTGTGTGTCTTTAAAGTCCTGAGTAAACCGCTGAATATTTTCAATTTTAGCGCCGCGCCAACCGTAAATGGATTGATCGTCATCACCGACGGCAACAATTGGGATCGCATTCCCCGCCAGCACCCGCAGCCAGGCGTACTGAATAGAGTTCGTGTCTTGGAATTCATCGACCAATAAAATATTAAATCGGCCTTGATAATGTGCCAGTGTCTCAGGGGACTTAAGCCACAGCTCATGCGCTCGCAGCAAAAGCTCCGCAAAATCGACTAAACCGCCTCTCTGGCAAGCCTCTTCGTAAGACGCGTAAATTTTAACCATAGTCTTGGTGTAGAGATCACCAAGTGGGGGATCAATATGAGCGGCTCTGAGTCCCTCATCCTTTTGCCCGTTAATAAACCACTGCGCCTGTCGGGGCGGCCACTTTGCATCGTCAAGACCAAGCTCTCGACAAACGCGCTTTACGAGCCGCAACTGGTCGTCACTGTCCAAAATCTGAAAGTTCTGGGGCAGTCCCGCTTCGGCCCAGTGCGTTTGTAGCAGTCGATGTGCCAAACCGTGGAAAGTACCGATCCATAGACCCTGAGTCGGCCGTCCGAGCATCTCTTCGATACGGCCCCGCATCTCACGCGCAGCTTTGTTGGTAAACGTCACTGCCATCACCGAGTAAGGCGAGAGCCCTTCTGCGCGAATCAGCCATGCAATCCGGTGGACGAGCACACGGGTTTTACCCGACCCCGCGCCAGCAAGCACCAGCTGATTGCCTTGTTCCGCAGCCACTGCTGAGCGCTGCGCCTCATTCAAACCATCGAGAATATCTGAAACATCCATCCACACAGTGTACTCGAAAGCGCCATTTGAGACGCCATGTAAGGCATTTTTAACCCGTCTTTCTGATACTCTATTGTGGGGTAAAGGAGGTCAGAGCATGGACGATAAAGAAGACGATAAAAAACGTGTACTCACGCCACCGGCCGATTGGTCGGAAGGCCTCAAACCAAAGGCCTCGAGCGACTACGAAGACGACATTGATGAAAGCACTGATTGGCTCGAGGACGACGACTTCGAGGTGCCACCCGCGAGCGAGACAACCGCGGAGCCCGCGACACTAGAGACAGCAGACAATGAGGCGCCGTCAGCGTCGGAAGCACTGCTAACGGACCATAGTAAGACCGAGTCTCAGCCTTCAAGCGGCAACACCAAGGTGGCTTCGGCGATCGCGGTGATTGGACTGATTACCGCCGTGGGTATGGGCGGTCTTTGGGTGGATACACGCAGCACCGCGGATGTCGAGATCGCAACGCTAAAAGACACCGTTCGCTCACTCAAGCGCGCTGAAAATAAGAAAGCCGAACCGGATGCTCAGTTAGCGTCAGACTACGCGGCACTGACGACACAAAACGGTAATCTCCAAGAACAATACAATGCACTTGTGCGTGAAAACGAGTCTCTAAAAGAAAGAGAAGCGCAGCGCGCTGCCGATGCTATAGAAAAATCGCAGCTCTCAAGAGCCCCTAAAAAGCCCACTGCAGCAACAGCACCACCACAAGTTGGCGGCAGTTGGTTTGTCAACTTGGAGAGTCATACCTCTCGAGCTGTCGCTGCCGACAGAGCAGACTTACTGAGAAAGCAGCTCAAGCCCGTTAATGTTTCAGTGGTACAAGCTGAGGTGAGCGGGCAGCAGTATTTTAGAATACGAGCGGCAGGTTTCGAATCAAAACGCGATGCCGCACAGGCGTCAGATTGGATGTCTTTACAGCTCAGTGCTGGGCCGTATTGGATTGGAAAAGCGCCGGCCGGCGCCCAAAAGTCTCAAGCGACTCCGACACCTGCGCCTCGTGTTCAGGACATCAAGGAGCCTGTCGCAGCCAAAGCGAAAACACCGATTCGCTTGCAATCACTCCCGATGCAGGAAAATTGGTTTGTCTTCGTAGACACCTATGACCAGGGCAGTCGCGCAGATGCCGTTATTGCCGAGCTCAATACTCAGGGACTCGACGCTAAAGTAGCGGTGGAGTCGCGATCTGGAGAGCTCTTTTACCGTGTTCAAGTCGTAGGCATTGGCAGCCGCGCAGACGGTG
>JABIZW010000126.1 GCA_018666295.1 Halieaceae bacterium | reverse complement strand
GGTTGTCGACTCGGCACGAGGTGCATGGGACCATTACCAATCAGGTCTCTACGACCAATTTTTTTGAGGGCCTCGCGCAAGGCAGGCCAATTGTCAGGATCGTGGTAACGCAAAAACGCTTTGTGTAGGCGCCGCTGTTTGATACTGCGCACTGAAGGGACGCTTTTGCTGTCACGACTGACTTTTTTAAGCGGGTTTTTTTCGCTGTGATACATGGCGGTGGCGAGTGCCATGGGCGAGGGGTAAAACGTTTGAACTTGATCGGCCCTGAACTTATTTTGTTTCAGCCAGAGCGCGAGATTGACCATGTCGTTGTCCGTCGTTCCCGGGTGCGCCGCAATAAAATAGGGAATGAGGTACTGCTTTTTACCAGCCGCTTTCGAATACTTATCAAACAACTGCTTGAAGCGATCGTAAGTCCCGATACCGGGCTTCATCATTTGATCAAGCGGACCGTCTTCGGTGTGCTCGGGCGCAATTTTGAGGTAGCCACCGACGTGGTGTGTGACAAGCTCTTTGACGTACTCTGGCGTCTCGACCGCCAGGTCGTACCGAAGACCTGACGCGATCAGCACCTTTTTCACCCCGGGAATTGTTCTGGCTCGGCGATAAAGGTCGACCAAAGGGGTTTGGTCCGTATTCAGGTTTTTACAGATGCCGGGGAAAACGCAACTCAGCTTACGGCACTTGGCTTCAATCTCCTCACTCTTACAGGCCAGACGCCACATGTTTGCTGTGGGTCCCCCAAGGTCGGAAATAACACCGGTAAAGCTGGGGCTCGTGTCCCGAATTTTTTCAATCTCGCGCACGATCGAGTCTTCGGACCGATTTTGAATAATTCTGCCTTCGTGTTCGGTAATCGAGCAAAAGGTACAGCCGCCAAAGCACCCGCGCATAATGTTGACTGAGTGTTGAATCATCTCGAGCGCCGGTATTTTGTGGTCACCGTACGCTGGGTGAGGGCGCCGCTGGTAAGGCTGCTCAAACACCCAGTCGAGCTCCGGTGTCGACAGCGGAATGGGCGGAGGATTAAACCAAACGTGCCGTTCGCCGTGCGCCTGTATAAGTGCCAGCGCATTATGAGGATTAGTTTCCTTGTGCATCACCCGAGCGGTATGGGCATAGAGGACCGGATCATCCTTGACCGCGTCAAAGCTGGGCAAGCGAATCACATCGGCGGTGGGATTGCTGCTCGCCATGAGTGACACGGGTTGCGCCTCCACCGCGTCCTTCGAGACGGCGTTTTCAGCCTCAGCGTCACAGACCTCGGGTTCCATGCCCTGATAGGGATTCAGTAGCTTTTCCACCTTGCCCGGTTCATCCACCGAGGTGGAGTCAATGACACGGTACCCCGGCAGCGACTCCGACGTCATGAAGGCCGTGCCGCGCAAGCCTTTAAGCTCGTCAATGCGCTTCCCCTGCGCCAATCCGTGTGCGAGGTCTACAATGGCGCGCTCAGCGTTGCCGTAGAGCAAAATGTCGGCCTTACTGTCAACCAGTACCGACCGTTTGACCTTGTCACTCCAATAGTCGTAGTGCGCCATGCGCCTGAGACTGGCTTCAATACCACCAATCACCAACGGGACGTCTCTGTAGGCTTCTCTGGCCCGCTGACTGTAAACCGTCACCGCGCGATCAGGTCGTTTCCCGGCAATATCGCCCGCGGTGTAAGCGTCGTCGTTACGACGTTTGCGGTCAGCCGTGTAGTGATTGATCATCGAGTCCATGTTGCCCGCGGCAACACCGAAGAATAGGTTCGGTTTGCCGAGCGCTTTAAAGGCGTCAGCGCTTCGCCAATCGGGCTGTGAAATGATGCCGACACGAAACCCTTGTGCTTCAAGTACCCGACCGATAACGGCCATGCCAAAGCTTGGGTGATCGATATAGGCATCGCCCGTAATGATGATGATGTCGCAACTGTCCCACCCCAGTTCATCCATCTCCGCTCGCGACATTGGCAGCCACGGGGCAGGCCCAAAGCATTCCGCCCAGTATTTGCGATGTGAAAAAATGTCGATCGGCTTCTCAGTCACGGGAGTATCGGTTTCTGCTCTCTCAGTTCGTCTGGGATTTCCATTTCAGCGCCACAATGCTTACAAAAACGTGCATCCAGCGCATGGTCTGCGCCAGCGCAAACGTGGCAGTTCCAGGAAAGGGTTTGTGAGGCTCGTCGTGACCCCAATCTCTCCCATAGTTTACTGGTTATGATGGCCGTCGGCACGGCAAGAATAGAATAACCCACCAAAATACCAATTGATGCGACAAATCGGCCCATGGGTGTCCCCGGAACCACGTCGCCGTAACCCACGGTCGTAATCGTTACGACTGCCCAGTAAATGCTCATTGGGATACTGACAAAACCATGTTCAGGTCCGTCAATCACGTAGAGAAGGCAGCCGAAGACCACGACAGTGACCATGACCAGTGAGAAAAACACCAAAATCGAGCGAGAGGTGGCTCGAAGCACGCCAATGATTTCTATGTATTCCTCGTGCAGTTCAAAGAGATGAAGAATCCGAAAGACGCGCAAGACACGAAGCAGCCGGATAACGATCAACGATGACGCCTCGGGGACGAAAAGGGTGAGAAAGGTCGGTAATATAGCCAATAGATCAACGACACCCCAGAAGCTAATGGCATAGGCCATGGGGTTGCGGGTGCACCAAAGTCGAGTTAAATACTCAATGGCAAAAACAAGGGTAAAACCGAGTTCTAACACTCGAAATAAATCACCGTAGGTGGCGTGATACGCATCCATTGAGTCGAACATGACAACAGCAACGCTTGCGAGAATCGTGACGAGAAGTGCAATGTCGAATAAATTTCCGCCCCGAGTTTCGGTGCCGAAAATCACGGTTTCAACCGTATCGCGGACCGGTCGGGCATTATTCATTGAGTGAGTCTCCGAGTAACGTAACCAGTGTTGGCCAGACCACGTTTAGAAGCAGCGGCTGCGCCTCGGCGTTAGGGTGAGTCCCGTCACGCTGCATAAGCTGCTCAGATAAAAAGACATGCTCCACAATAAAAGGCAATACGGCGACATCGTCTTGCTGTGCTACTTGCGCATAGCTGTCTCTGAACATCGTGGTGTAGCGCCGTCCTAAGTTTGGAGGCGCTTCAGCCGCGAGCAGAAGAACCTTCGCGTTGGCATTTTGCGAGGCGCGGGTCATCTCGGTTAGGTGTGTGCGCATTTGTTTAATGGGGTAGGCACGCAGACCGTCGTTGCCACCGAGCTCGATAATCACAAGGGTCGGCTCGTGTTCCTTGAGCAATGCGGGTAGTCTTCGTGCGCCTCCGCCGGTTGTGTCACCCGATATGCTGGCGTTGACGACGCTTGACTCGGGCGCTCGTGCTTTGAGCTTTTGTGACAGCAAGTGGACCCAACCCTGCTCCATGTTCATCCCGTAGGCAGCGCTCAGACTGTCGCCAAGGACAAGAACTTTTGGGGCTGTTGCTGCGATCGAGTGGCTTACACCCATGAAAAGCAACAGTACCAATCCAACGCCAAGACGTTTTCGTAAGTGATGCCAGAGGTAGTAACGCATGATCAAAACATCCCAGTTGAGTAAACGAGTCAGCACCGCTGAGTCCGAACTTGAAATCCTGCGAGGGATCGAGTTGGAAATCAAGCAGGGTGAGACGGCGGCCATTGTCGGCGCGTCGGGATCCGGTAAGTCGACGTTGTTGGGGTTGCTCGCAGGTCTTGATACGCCGAGTGCAGGGGCTATTTTTCTTGACGGTGTCAATATTGTGAACTTGGACGAGGACCAGCGGGCAACACTTCGCAGCCAAAAGGTGGGGTTTGTGTTCCAAAGTTTCCAGTTGCTCCCTGCACTGACGGCGCTCGAGAACGTGATGCTGCCGCTCGAGCTTGCAGGCATTGAGCATGCGCGTGATAAGTCTGAGGAATTCCTGACACGTGTGGGTCTGGATGAGCGCTTACACCATTACCCCAGAACACTCTCGGGTGGTGAGCAGCAACGTGTCGCCATAGCGCGAGCCTTCGCATCGCAGCCTGTCATTTTATTTGCCGACGAGCCGACGGGTAATCTCGACACCGCTACCGGCGCGAACGTGATTGAACTCTTGTTTGGGCTTAACGAAGAGGAGGGGACGACCCTCGTCTTAGTGACCCACGACAACAGTTTGGCGGATCGTTGCCAGCGCAAATTCACCATGGTCGCTGGGCAGTTAGAAGAGGCCCTATGAAATCACCCATTGCTGCTTCCTTCAGATTGCTGCTTCGTGACTGGCGAGGTGGGGAGCTCGGTGTTCTGTTTAGCGCGTTATTGCTGGCGGTCACGGTGGTGGTTGCCATCAGCGGTTTTGTTAATCGCTTGCAGTTCAATTTGGAACGTGAGTCAGCCAGTTTTCTGGCCGCTGATTTAGTGGTTTCGAGCGCCAAGCCCGTCCCGTTGGAATGGCGAGCGAAAGTCGACACTGAGGGCTTGCAGCAGGGCGAGACCATCACATTTTCATCCATGGTGATCTCTGACAACGATGAAATGTTTCTTGCATCGGTTAAAGCGGTTGGGGGCGATTATCCGCTCAGAGGATCGCTGTCCGTCGACGTTGGCTCGGCGCAGCCGTCGAGTCGTATACCGGCTCCTGGAAGTGTGTTTCTTGCGCCGCGACTGGTCCAGCAGCTGCGGGTTGCAGTCGGGGACCCGGTCTATGTGGGTGATGCCACGTTGACGGTGACTGGAACCTTGCTCAGCGAGCCGGACTCAACGAGTGGTTTTTTTGGTTACGGGCCAAGACTGGTCATGAACTCAGCGGATTTGGAGGCGACTGGCATTGTGCAGCCGGGCAGCCGCGTAACCTACCGGTTACTCGTTGCCGGCTCGTCAAATCAGCTTGAGGCTTTTCGGGATTGGGTTGACCCGCAGCTCACCCAAGGCCAGCGGTTACTGAGCGTGGACGAGTCACAGCCGGGTATCGGCGCGACATTAGAGCGCGCCAGAGGATTTTTGTTGCTCGCGGGCAGCCTGGGCGTGATGTTGGCAGCTGCCGCGATTTTAGTGGCTGCTCGACGATTCGGCGAGCGTCATACTGATCAAGTGGCCGTCATGAAAAGCCTTGGCGCCACCAAACGCACGATTCAGCAGCTCTACGCGCTGAGCCTCACCTGGCTCGGTCTTCTCTCTATTATGTTGGGAAGTGGCATCGGTTGGCTGGCACAGAGCGCAATGTTCAACGCGCTGGCCGATCAGCTGCCGGGTGAGATCAACCGCATTGGTGTGACGCCTTACCTGACGGGTGCTGTCACAGCACTGGTTTGCGTTGGTTTTTTTGCTTGGCCGCCGCTTGCGCGACTCGGGGGCGTCTCGCCACTGCGGGTCATTCGCCGAGAGACGACCATTGCCAATTCGACCCGCGCACTCGACTTGCTGCTGGGCGCCGCATCGCTGGGACTCTTGATGCTGTGGTACAGCAGGGACCTGCAATTAACGGCCGCGTTACTGGGCGCCGTTGCGATCACGGTCGGTCTGGGTTTTTTCGTGGCCCATGGTTTATTGGGTGGAACGCGTCAGATTGGAAGCAACGCCGGTAGCGTCTGGCGGCTCGCACTGGCCGGCATGCAGCGCAGGGGAAATTCGAGTGCGTTTCAGGTCGTCATATTCGGTATCGCGATCATGTTGCTGTTGGTGTTAACCGCGGTGCGAACAAGCCTCCTTGACCAGTGGCGGCTGCAGATTCCAGAAGGTACGCCCAATCACTTCGTGCTTAACGTGTCGCCCTCCGATGAGGCGCGACTGCTGACATTTTTTAGCGAAAGAGAGATCGAAGTGGGTGAGCTCTATCCGGCCGCACGCGGACGGGTGATGGCGGTTAACAGTGCACCCTTACCTGATCGAGATTCCGCAGAGGGCGGGGCGCGTCAGCGCGAGGCGAATTTTACATCCACGGACACGGCACCTGAGGGGAACGAGATTGTCGAAGGCGCGTGGTGGAGCGCGGGCACGGACGACGCACTGGTATCGTTAGAGGATGGGTTCGCAAAAGATATCGGTGCGAGCGTGGGTGATCAGCTCACGATTCGCATTGCAGCTGACGAGTTCTCGGTTGAAGTGTCGAGCATTCGTAAAGTCAATTGGGAGTCAATGCAGCCTAACTTTTTTGTGATCTTCCCAGATCAATTGTTACTGAAGTTCCCCAACATGCTATTCACTAGCTTTTACCTGGAACCCGACGAGAAGAACCGTGTTGGAGAGCTTCTTGATGCCATACCGACGCTGACCATTATAGAACTTGATGTGGCGATCGCTGAAATCAAAACAATTATCGATCAAGTCAGTCAGGCCATTGAGTTAGTGTTGATTGTCATCCTCGTCGCAGGGGCCTTAGTGTTGATTGCCGGTGTCAGCGCAAGCGTCGATGAGCGACTTCATGAAAGCGCTATTTTGAGGGCTCTGGGTGCCGGTCGCGGGACGCTCTTGGGTGCAGTTGCCATCGAGTTCGCTGCAATGGGATCGCTCGCCGGAGTACTGGCAATTTTGGGATCGGAGGCTGCAGGATGGGCGCTTCAAACGCAAATGCTAGAGCTTGACTACCAAGTACAGTGGGTCCTGTGGCCCATGGGTATTGGCCTGGGTGCGATCATTATTGGCGGACTGGGAACCTTTGCCTGTCGCCGTGTGGTTTCTGCGCCCCCGCTAAAGGTGCTCCGGGAGCTCTAACGGACACTCCCGGACACCGAGGATTTACTTCCCGAGCAGGTGGCGAACCGCGTCGCGCTCTTCACTAAGCTCTTGGGCCGTCGCATCCATTTTTGCACGACTGAAGTCGGTGACCTCAACGCCTTCAACGACGTGGTAGGCGCCGTCTTTACAGACGCACGGAAACGAATAAATCAAACCCTCAGGAACGCCATACGCGCCCGTTGAAAGGACACCCATAGACGTCCAATCATTGTCTGCGGTCCCGAGCGCCCAG
>JABIZW010000276.1 GCA_018666295.1 Halieaceae bacterium | reverse complement strand
CGATAACCACTAATTTGCCACCGCGCGCGGTGAGCTCTTTGATGCGACGACGGACATCTGGGACGGTCCAAATGCTCCCGTTGGAGGCCAGTGGATTAGCACCTAACATCAGGAAATAGTGTGTTCGATCGATGTCAGGGATCGGATTGAGCAGCATGTGGCCGTAAAGCCACATTGACACGAGGTGGTGTGGCAGCTGGTCGACCGACGTGGCCGAAAAGCGATTCCGTGTTCGGATGTGACGGAATAAATTACGCTGATGCGTCATCATTCCATAATTGTGAACGGAAGGGTTTCCAAAGTAGGCGCCAACAGCGTTCACGCCGTGCGATTGAATCGCGGATGCCAGCGCGTCGGCGGCCAGATCAAGCGCCTCGGACCACTCAATTTCCACGTGATGATATTGACCTGCAACAGATCTAACGCGCTTCAAGGGCTTTCTGAGACGATCTGGATCCTCGTGGATATCTTGCAAAGCGACAGCCTTTGGGCAGACGTGGCCGCGGCTTAAAGGGTCGTCTTTATCACCTCTAATATCGATGACGGTCTCGCCCGCAGTTTTGATGACAAGACCGCACATGGCCTCACACAAATGGCAAACACGATGATGTGTTTTAACGTCGTCAGCACTCATAGTTCTTCTCCGTATGAAAGATGCGAGACCGGCCTCAGCGGTAATGGTTTTTTAGCCGCGATTCGAAGGCTCACTATACAGGCTAATGAATGAAACAATAAAAAGGTCAGTTGCTGACCTGTCTGTGCGATGAAGAGTATTTAAGTCATCTGACAGTGATTGTCCGGCGGTCGTCAGCGCCCCGGATTTGCACCTAGCGGAAATTTCTGCTCCCCTCGTGATACAGACCATTTCGTCGATCGAAGGATAGAAATATGGCGCTTAAAATGTGGGTTACTCGCTTGGGAGTTGTCGCGATACTTTTCGCAGCCTTCGCACGTGCAGAAGACATGCAGGAGGACGCCGGTGACTTACCGCTTGCAGGCGAAACTCAGCCGCTGAGCTTCAAGACCAATGAGGGATCGTGGCTCACGCTCGATGCATCGCCTGATGGACAGACGCTAATTTTCGATTTGCTTGGTGACCTATATGTTTTGCCTGTTGAAGGCGGTGTCGCCAAACGCCTCACGGCGGGACTGGGCTATGACAGTCAGCCGGTCTTTTCACCCAGCGGCGAACGCATTGCGTTTATCAGTGACCGTGATGGTGCCACTAACTTATGGGTTGCGAACGCCGACGGTTCGAGTCCTCTTAAAATCTCAAAAGAGCGTCAGTCAGGTTTAATTTCACCGGCCTGGTCGTCTGATGGAAATTATCTGTTTGTCACGAGAGTAGGCCGCGATACTGAGCTGGTGATGTATCACGTTGACGGAGGGTCCGGTATTACGCTGTCCAGTGCGGGTGAGAATGAGAAATTTTGGGGGGTTGGTGTTCAAGCGTCCACAGACTCAGATCAGCTCTATTTCGCTCAGGGCGTTGGATCCAGGCGAGACATGCCCGCGACTCAAATTTCTCGTTATTCGTTAAGCACGGGACAGATCGAACCCCTGACTCAAGCGGAAGGTGGTGCTTTTCGTCCGGTGCTCTCGCCCGATGGCCGTTTTATGGTCTACGGCACTCGTTTCGAGACTCAGACCGGCTTGCGTATTCGTGACCTTAAGTCGGGTGACGATCGCTGGCTCACCTATCCGATTCAGCGAGATGCTCAGGAGAACTTTAGACCGCCAAGCCGTGACTTACTGCCGGGGTACACGTTCACGGCAGATGCAAGCGCGGTTATTTTTAACGCGTTTGGAAAAGTGTGGCGTGTGGAGGTCTCATCGAGCGAAAGGACCGAAGTGCCTTTTACTGCTGAGGTGAGTCTTGACATAGGGCCAGACCTGACAGCGGGATACCGGGTGCCCCAGGGAGATCTGACGGCCACCTTGATTCAGGACCCTCGCTTGTCTCCCGACGGCAACAGGATTGCCGCTTCTGTGCTCGCTAATATTTACGTCATGGATACGGACGGAGAAAATCTAAAGCGGTTGTCTGACGACATGAGTGGAGAATTCAAGCCAGTCTGGTCACCCGACGGTCGTTGGATCACCTATGCGACATGGTCGCAGGCAAAAGGTGGGCACATTTATCGAATGCGGGCTGATGGGAGAGGACGCGCCCAGCGACTGACCGAGATTGCGGCATTTTATACGGATCTGGCGTACAGCCCTGACGGTGAGTCAATTGTCGCGATGAGAGGTAATGAGTATTTACGCAATCAAACATTTAGTGAGTTTGGTGGCTTACGTATTCCCCTTGAGCTCGTCAGTCTGCCGGCAAAAGGCGGCCCCTCGACTGTCTTGATGACGACAGAAACCGCACGCTATCCCCACTTTGGCCCAGAGCGTGATCGAGTGTATCTGACGGATGAGAACGGGTTGTTTTCGCTTCAGTTGAACGGGAGGGATCGGCGTGACGAGCTGGTTGTTAACGCGCCTAGGGGTAATCGGAGGGGGAAAACACCACCTCGAGCCGAAGCGATTTATATGCATCCCAAAGGAACACACGTCCTTGCCTTTGCGAATAAGCAGGTTTGGGTCATCGCGCGGACGCCCGCAGGTGCCAAAGCGCCAGAAATTACGTTAAGGAGCGGGGGGCTACCGGTTAAGCAATTGACTCATATTGGTGCTGATTATCTCGGTTGGACGCCAGATGGTCAGGGCGTCTGGTGGGCCATTGGCAATACGTTTTACTCAAGACCTTTGGCGTCGATTGACTATCCGCGTTCTGACGATGCTGATGTGAATGACGACGCAGATGTGAATGACGACGAAGGGGGTAGTGACGTTACGTTCGCTCCTGAGGACAGGCATGCTGCTGTCGCAGCGGTCAAAATGAATGTCCAACGACCCAGGGATAAGGCCGAAGGCATGCTGCTCATAGAGCATGCCAACGTTATCAGTATGGCGGGGGCGACGACCCTCGCCATGAACACGGTGGAACGCGATCAAGACATCTTTATTGTTGATAACCGTATTCGTACTGTCGCTGCACACGGTTCGCTTGTGGTGCCTGATGATGTGACGCGCATCAATATAGAAGGTCGGTATGTCACGCCAGGTTTTATTGATACTCACGCGCACTGGGAGTTCAGAACTAGCGACGTATTGGAGCCCCACAATTGGTCACTGGTTGCTAATGCGGCCTACGGCGTAACCGCAGGCCTCGATGTTCAAACGGCGTCTAACGATTACTTGGCGTATCGTGATTTTGTCGAAACAGGGCAATCGATTGGACAGCGTGCTTTCATGACGGCGCGTGGCGTGTTTGGTGATACTGATTTTCAGTCCTATGACGAGACCTACTCGTATCTTCGGCGCTACAGGGATCACTACAAAACGCGAAATATTAAGAGCTATGTAGTGGGCAACAGGGAGCAACGACAATGGGTGGTAAAGGCCAGTAAAGCGCTTGGTCTGATGCCGACGACAGAGGGCGCGGGTGATCAGGCGCTAAATATTACTCATGCGATCGATGGCATGCACGGTAACGAACACACCCTCCCAGATGCACCCTTTTTCACCGATGTGGTCGAGCTGTTCGCTAGGACGAAAACGGCTTATACGCCAACGTTGGTGGTGCAATACAACGCGCCGACCTTGGTCGACTATTTCTTCACGCGCACCGAGGTGCATGACGACGTGAAATTACAGCGGTTTTATCCCCACAATCGGCTGGATGAGCTGACACAGCGGCGCTCCACGTGGCTCCGTGATAATGAGTTTGATTTTAAGCAGGGGGCGTCGCAGGTCGCTAAAATCCAGCGGGCTGGTGGTTTGGTCGGTGTCGGTGGGCACGGAGAACTGCAGGGTCTGGCGTATCACTGGGAAATGTGGGCCTTTGAGATGGGGGGGATGCGGCCTGTTGAGGTGTTGAGGGCTGCCACGATTGATGGCGCGAAAATTATCGGTATTGATCAGGATCTTGGCTCGATCGAGGCGGGGAAGCTCGCTGACTTGGTCATTCTTGATGCTAATCCGCTGAGCGATATTCGAAATACCACAAGTCTTAGCAGGGTAATGATTAATGGTCGGCTGTATGACGCGAACACAATGGATCAGCAATGGCCTGAGCAGAAGCCGCTTCCCGAGTTCTGGTGGTGGGACCAAGAGGATGTTCGCTTCTCGGTAACGCCTGTGACTCAAGGGAAATAGGCGGCGATAGCGTGACCGGCGTTTGCATCGGTGTCGGTGACGGCATTGCATCGAGGTGATTGAGGTTCTGTTGTTATTGATCTCTTTCATCCTTGGTCCGCGGGCCACTTGGTGATTCAGGCGGTTACCGTTGTGGCCATAAAACCGGTGCATTACTGCGCACTTCTTGTTGAAATGTCGGCTGATGAACAGGAATTTGACTAACGAATGGTAAACATCAAGCGAGGTAACGCGGTCGACGGACGTCGTCTTAGAACCGAGCGGACGCGACTCGCGATTATCAACGCGGCACTCGCTCTGCAAAAGGAAGGGTTTTTAGTCCCTACTGCGCAACAGATTTCAGACCGCGCGGGTGTTCTTATCCGCACGTTCTTTCGTCATTTTGAGGACATGGAGGCGCTGTTTAAAGCGGCCGACAGTCAGTTCCGCGAATTTTATGAGGCTCTGTTTCTTGGTGGCGAGCGAGAGGGAACGTTCGAAGAGCGTCTTGATCGTATTGTAGATCGTCGGGCCGATGCGTTTGAGGAGGTCTGGAACTTTGCTCTAGGGACACAAGCGCAGCTCTGGCGTTACGAGACATTGCGCGAAAACTATTCGCGTAATCAGCGAGGCTTGCGTCAGAACCTCCAAGACTGGCTGCCCGAGCTGGGCACACTGCCTTATGATGATCGTGAGACCGTTGATGCGATGACGTCGTTTGAAATGTGGCACCGGCTTAGGAGCCATCAAGGACTGAGTAAAGAGGCTAGTGTTCGAATTGTTAAGGGTGCCCTAAAGAACCTCACGCGTCGTAACTAGCACTCAGAGATCGCTGTGCAGGCCCGCGGTGTTGTGACCCGGGCGGTGACAACCATACCGTCACAAGCATGCCGTCCCAACCATTTCGTCACAATTATGCTGTCTGTTGAATGAGTTGTTTTAGAGGGTCCTTGATGCTCGGCGTTATCTGCTGGCTTTACTGCTGGCTTTACTGCCTGGAGAGACGAATGAGATCTGTTAGGGCCGTGAGTGCTAGGAGCAAAAGTCCAAGGAGCACTCTGGGATCACCCAGTTGCAAGTCGGGCTCGATTGGGTACGCGATCGTCTTTTCGAGCGCAGCCGCCTTGAAGTGGTGTTGGCCTTTGAAGATCGGGTTAGTGACGATTTCCAGGAAGTCCCGACGACTCCGGTAGCGCATTAGCGCTCCGCCACTCCAGTTTTCCGCACCTTCCATGCCTACCACATCTATTGCTGGGTAGACGGCGGGCCCCATGAATAGGGGATGGGAGGCACGTATCAGTAGGGCTGGGACCATATGCGCCATGTAACGTCCCATGAGCGCTTCGGCGTCCTCTCCAGGCGCTGCACCTGCAACAGACCCAGGGTCATCGTTGTAGTCAAATGCGTTGAGCATGATGAATTGCCTGCCAGTATCAGCCCGAGCGAACTCCTCAATAAACGCAATCACCTCTGGTTCGCTCTGGTTGGCCTGCATGGCCGCCATAAAGTCACTGACTTCGGCGTCGCTCAATGGACCGCTAAAATCGGTGTACCAGACTGTAAAAAGACCGTAGAGCAGTGCTGGGAAAAGCCAAATTTTAGAGCGAGCGGACATGCGTATCTCCTCATGCTGAATGCACCCCTGGTGCGGTCAGCTCCGTCGGTGGCCAAAGGCGCCACTCTCCGAGCATCGTTCTGGCCATGGCACACGTCGCCGCGTCTGCCTGATGGAGCGCCTCTTACGCTGTGAGACTCACATATTGGCACTAATTATGTCAATATAAACTGCGGTATGCACCTGATGGGCGAGCTTGCGTCGTTTTAAGTGCCACGGGTTAGATCGTCGCTGCTGAACGGTGGCAGGTCCTTGCCGCCATGAGAGTGGGTGTCCCCTGTGGGTCACTTTTCAGTCTTTTGCAGTCGATGTCGGTTGGTTTCAGCAACACCGCATGGCGCTTGCGACGTTTGTGCCTTAGCGCTGTTCGGTGCGCGTACACGGCGACTGACTACCTCGAGTGCCGAGCAACTTAGTCCCCCTCTTGCAGTGATTTGATGTAGGCCTTGGTACTAAATTCGCGACCCAGAAAATCAGCTACAAACTCAGTTGCAGGCTTACTGCCCGCCGCCTCTAGTACTCTCCGGCGGTATTCATTGGCTACTGAGGTGTTGCGCAGACCACCTTCTTCGAACTTTGAAAAAAGATCGGTCGCAATGGCGAGTGACCATTGGTACGTATAGTAATTTGAGCTATAGCCGTTTAAGTGCCCGAAGTTCGCGTAAAAATGTGTGCCTGGGAGATGCGGGTAAGCGGCGTACTTTGATTCAAGTTCACGGGTCAAATCGTCGAGATCAAAAGAGCTTGGCTCCCGGTTATAAGCGTTGAGTGACAGGTTGGCATAGTAGACTTGCGTCGCTGTTCCGATCGCTCGCCCGAAGTGGCGAGCCCTGACCATTTTGTCGACGAGCGCACGCGGAATGGTTTCCCCCTGCTCGTTGATTGCAAATTTGCGCAAGGTGTCGAAATCCCAGATCCACTCTTCGAGCATTTGTGACGGTGCTTCTACAAAGTCGCGCTCCATCGACATACCTGCCACCGATGACCATTTTTGTGTGCCGGAAAACATGTTGTGCAGTAGATGACCAAACTCGTGCAAGAAAGTCTCCACTTGACTGTGTTCCATCAGGCCTTTTGGGAAGTTTTGGGCCAGACCTGACATGGGGATCTGTTTGTCTTTAATGCCCGTTCTCAGCGTCCAATGTGCAGCATGCTGGTACTTAAAGGGACGAGGATGATTGTCCATGTAAAACCGACCGAGCAAAGTGCCGTTCTCTGTTATTTCAAAAGTCTCAACGTCTTCATGCCAAGTTGGGGTATCCCATGGCGAAATTTGGACGCCAAATAAGTCTTCAGTGAGCTGAAAAATTCCATCTCGAACGCGTTCGTATTGGAAGTACGTTCGCACTTCTTGGGCGTCCAGTTTGTAGTCTTCGAGCTGGAGCAGATTCTGTATGTAGCCGGACTGCCACACTTCAACCGATTCAGCACCTGGCTGGTCTTGTTGAAGACGAGAGAGCATGACTGCCAACTCTTTTTGGACGGGTACCTTCAATGCATCCCCAATACTGTCAAGAAACGCTTGGGCATTCTGGGGCGACTCGATCATTTGGCTGTCCATGGACAGTGCCGCGTGCGACGGGAAGCTTAAAATACCGGCAAGCTCGTGGCGTTTTGTGATCAGCTGCTCCAAAAGGCCTTTGTTAGCCGGGTAGCCTCGTGACCGGGCCTTAATTCGCAGGGCCTTTCTCAGGCCGTCACTTTTAGCATAGGTCATGACCGGATAAAGATCAGGGTAGTCGGTCGTAATCGTGACTAATCCAGTGTCATCTGCCGGATGTGCATCGATATAATCTTGCGGTAATCCCGCCAGTTCGCTTGCGTCCACTTGGACAGAACGGACGTCTTCTCGAATGTTTTTGTCAAACTCATTCCCCAGCGCCGTAATGTCGCTTTGAAGCGTACGAATTTTTTGGCGTGTTGCCGCGTCACGGTCAACGCCCGAGCGGCGAAATCCCTCGAGCGCTTCTTCCACCATGTGTCGCTCGACGGCTGTAAGCTCGGTAGTGTCTATCGCGGCGATTCGATCAAAGTAGGGGCGCGATAAGCCAATTTGCGAGAGGAAGTCTGATTGTCGCTCACTACAGGCGTTGGCCGCTTCTCGAACATCAGCGTCGGGGTGAACTGAGCGTAAGTGCCAAACGTCACCGATACCGGTGAGCGCATCCGCCATGGTTTCGTATTGACCAAATACGCTCTCAACAGTGGCTTCGCCGGTTTGCGCCTCTAAAGCGTCAAATGCGGTCTTGGCCTCACTGAGTGCTGTTTCGCAGTCAGCAGTAATTTGCACGCCTGACGCGGTCGCTCTGATGCCCTCGGTCAGGAGGGGTGGCTTCGATTCAGTCGGTGTATTTTCACCGCACGAGGACAGTAGTCCGATGCACGTTAGAGCTGCAAATGAGTAGAGTGTGCGGTGCATGGCTCGATCCTGCGAGTAGAGATTTAACGCAAATCATAAAGCGTTTTGCAGCAGATTGCCTTACTGTCCGCCGCAGGAATTCACCTGTTACTGCTCAAAAGTCTGTAGGGTGTTACGCTAAGTACCGCGCTTAGAGGCGTTACTTTTTCCGTACAAGCCACGGGGTAAGTAATCGACACGAGGCAGATCAGTATGACCAAAGGATATAAGGGACTCTTGATTTTAGCGGTGATCTGGCTCTTAGTCGCTGGGCTCTTCTTTATGACAGAGAGCGCTTCAGTTGCGACTCCCCCCATCGCGCTGGATGCTGCCTCAAGTCTTTTTTTGATCTACTTTCCAGTCTTGGTGCTGAGTGTATTTCTACTGTTGTTTATAACTCGCCGAAGAGCGTCGTTCGATTGGGCGTCTCTGTACCAGGTGAATCGTGATCGAGCGGCCAAAGAGGTCCTGATTGCATTTGCTTATGTCTTAGTCACGCAGCTTTTCCTCGGTGCTGTATTGTCAATTGGGCTTCACTTTCCCGGACCGTTTGTCTTCGAATCGGGAGTTTTCGATTGGATCGATGTCGTTCTCTGGATGCTTGCCAATACGGTTGTTTACGTAGTGATACCGTTCTATTGGTTGAAGGCTCAGGGTTTTAATCTCACTGAGTTCTTGGCCTCGTTACAATGGCGCAGAAATATTTGGATTTTAGCTGCGTTTTGGGCCCTCGATTTTTTTGGGCCCATCATCGGCGGACTTCCATTTTTTTCACTGACTGCTGAGCAGTACGCAGTCGGCGTACCGACGAGTGTTTTGGTGAACACCTTTGGTGCCGGACTGCCGGTTGTTATTTTGATGCACGTTGTACTCATCCCAAGACTCATGCTGATGTATGAAAACAAACTCACCGTCATCGCCATTGCCGGTCTCTTTTACGCAGTGTTTAGCCTCTTTGACCCGGGTGTGGACTACAGTACGACCGAAATGTCAGTGCTGAGTGTGACCTACATTGTCATGACGCAAATGCTCGTGGGTATGGGGAAAGCTACGTTTACGGTCGTCACTGCCAACCCCCTTATTCACTTCGCTACTCTTCACGTGCTGAGTGCCCGTATACCGTTTGATACCGCGATGTTTGCCGAGATCTTCAGAGGCTTTGACTAGACAGCTTGAGCCGCCGTCTCAGTCCGCGGGCGTTTTGATTTGTTAACCCCAAGACATGAAGAAGTTGGGCCACTAAGCCGTCGTGATGGAATTTTGGTGGGCACGAATCGCAAAGTACTTTTTAGTGCAAGTAGGTGACACAAAGATACACGTGAATCCGTCGCCCACGGGTCGAACTGAGGTCGGGGTAAATAGGGGTCGGCGGGTTGCACGATCGAGGCAGGATGGAGTGGGGCAATGATTTTACACGCCACTATCTGCACCCTCGCCACTAAAGGGCTTCGCCGATTGCTTTTGTAACTTGGTCTAAGTCTTGTGCCGAGTGATCGGCAAATATGCTGAGGCGAATAATACCTCCGGGACCAGACGCAATATAATTTGAGTGTAAGACGTACATTCCTTCGTCAAACACACGTTG
>JABIZW010000265.1 GCA_018666295.1 Halieaceae bacterium | reverse complement strand
ATAGGTTTCTGACTAGGCCGATCAGCCACTCTACTGGGGCTGACCCAATGAACAATTACTAACTTAAGGAACACATCGTATGGGTTTCACAGATTTCGCAAAATCAAGAAAAAGCGCGCGAGGGTTTCTCGATAAGCCGGTACCCAGACAGGTGGTCGACGACATTTTGGAAACTGCGAAGTGGGCACCCAGTTCGTACAACACTCAAACCTGGAAGGTCCACGCGGTCACTGGCGAAACACTCGACAGAATTCGCGAAGGCAATACAAAAAATACCCTTGAGGGTAAGCCCCATGTAAGAGACTTTCCCTATAAAGAAGAGTACGAGGGTGAGCATCGCAAGCGGCAGATTAACGTGGCGATTCAATTGTTTGAGGCGATGGGGATTGCGCGCGACGACAAGGAAAAACGTCTCGATTGGATGCTTCGAGGCTTTCGGCAGTTTGACGCGCCAGTGTCTCTCGTACTGACCTACAACAAGTACCTTGAGCCCGCCGCTATTAGCCAGTTCGCGCTCGGTTCTCTCGCCTACGGCATTGTTCTCGCCGCCTGGGAACGCGGTTTGGGCTGCGTTATTAATGGTCAGGGCATCATGCAGTCGGATGTCGTGCGTGATCTGGCCGGCATTCCGGACGATGAAAGCATTATGATTTGTATTGCGCTGGGCTATCCGGACGACAATTTCGCAGCAAATAACGTCCGTTCTACGCGCGCAGCTAACAGTGATTTTGTGCGGTACGTGGGCTTTTAAAACAGCGGCGCAGATGGCTGAACACCCAAAAGTGCTGGCCTCAGCTTTTTTAGGAGCATCGATACCCGAGCGAGGTGAGGCTCAAAAACCTCCCTATAGTGCTGACTTACCTTCTCGATGACTGGGTAGTCAGAGAATGCTGATTTGTCGTGGCCGAATATGATTTCCTTGGGCTGTCATGAACGGGCTATCTTGATGTGGACTCGACCCCCTTTTTAAGCGTTGATTTCGCTATAAAGCACGGCACATCATGGCACCATTAAAGAGCACCTCGTATGAGGTGCCAAAAGGTATAAAAAACGGTCTTTAATACTCGGACTCACAAAGCAGGTACCCAATGACTGACTACACCGCACCGCTTCGCGACATAACATTCTCAATGTTTGAGGTGTTCGACTATCAACATCACTACGAGACTCGCTTTCAAGGCGCGGACGTGAACCCTGAGCTGATTGGCGTCATATTAGAAGAATTTGGGCGGTTCTGCTCAGAGCAGTTGTCGCCGCTTAATCCCGTTGGCGATCGAGAAGGTTGCACGTGGAACGGGGGTGAAGTGACGACTCCCGCCGGGTTCAAAGAAGCCTACCAACAGTATGTCGCTGGCGGATGGCCTGCGCTGGCTGGTGATCCCCAGTACGGTGGGCAGGGACTCCCAGAATCGCTTTCGATCATTCTGACGGAAATGCGTGGAACGGCCAATTGGGCGTGGGGAATGTACCCGGGGCTATCGCACGGCGCCGTCAATACGATCAAGTCGCACGGCTCAGAAGAGCAAAAGGCAGTGTTTTTAAAGAAGCTCGTGGAGGGACACTGGACCGGCACCATGTGCCTGACTGAAGCGCACTGCGGCACCGACCTTGGGATGCTGCGGACCAAAGCAGATCCGTGTGCCGACGGCAGCTATAGCATCACCGGTACAAAGATCTTCATCTCGTCAGGCGAGCACGATCTGACCGAAAATATTGTGCATATAGTGCTTGCCCGTCTGCCGGATGCACCTGTCGGCGTAAAGGGCATTTCACTGTTTATTATCCCCAAGCACCTGGTCAACGACGACGGCGCGCTGGGCGACCGGAATGCGCTGCACTGTGGCTCGCTGGAGCACAAAATGGGTATTCACGGCAACGCGACCTGTGTCATGAACTTCGATGGCGCGACGGGTTTCTTGCTCGGCGAGCCCAACAGAGGGCTCGAGGCCATGTTCACGTTTATGAACACGGCACGAATTGGTACGGCACTGCAGGGCGTTGCGCACATGGAATTGGGCTACCAAAAAGCCTTGGCCTATGCGAAAGACCGTCTGCAAATGCGCTCAGTGACGGGCCCAAAGAACCCCAACGGCCCGGCAGACCCAATTATTGTTCACCCCGATGTGCGTCGCATGCTGCTCACTCAAAAGGCCCTGTCTGAGGGTGGCCGCATGATGATTACCTATACCGGGAAGTTAGTCGACGTCATTGAACACGCCACCGACGAACAGGACCGCCGCGCCGCCGAAGACATGATGTCGTTCATGACTCCCGTAGCAAAAGCCTTTCTCACCGAGACCGGTTTTGAGTCAGCAAACCTCGCGCTCCAGTGCTTTGGTGGTCACGGTTATATTAAAGAATGGGGCGTTGAACAAAATGTTAGGGATGCCCGTATTGCAACGATCTATGAAGGCACTACGGGCATACAAGCGCTCGACTTTACCGGTCGAAAAGTTCTGGGGTCAGGCGGCGAATTGCTGCGAAATTTCACAAAAGAAATTCACCTCTTTTGTAAGGAAAACGCGCATAACGACGCACTGAAGCACTTTATTACTCCGTTAATGGCGCTCAACCAAAAGTGGGCAGATTTAACCCTGCACATCGGCACTAAGGCCCTTGAAAATGCAGACGAAGCAGGCGCCGCATCTGTCGATTATCTTATGTTTTCGGGTT
>JABIZW010000186.1 GCA_018666295.1 Halieaceae bacterium | reverse complement strand
TGAGAATCACCGAGACCTAGTAAAAATGATGACGGGTGCAATGGAAGATCTCGCCTATTACCTGGTGCTCGCGTTCGTTGCGGCGCACTTCGTTGCGATGTTTTCGTGGTCAAATCTCGGGCTTATTTTGGCGGTCCACGGTGCTGACTTTTTAGGTTCCACCAATATGCCCGCCTGGGCCCTGCTGACCTCTATTATCTTGGTGTCATCGTTGCTTAATTTATTCATTGGCTCGGCGAGCGCAAAGTGGGCTTTAATCGCACCGGTCATGGTGCCCATGCTTATGTTGCTGGGGATCTCACCCGAGATGGCCACTGCGGCTTATCGTGTGGGTGATGGCGCGACCAACATTATCACGCCGCTCATGGTCTACTTTCCGCTCATTTTGATTTTCTGCCAGCGTTGGCAGAGCAATTTTGGTTTGGGAAGCCTTGCGGCAACGATGTTGCCTTACTCGATTGGTCTTTTACTTTCGGGTTTGGCGATGACCATTTTTTGGGTTGTCCTTGATCTGCCACTGGGACCGGGGGCGAGCGTTTTTTACACCCTTTAGGGTGCCCAACGACGCGCTGAGTCCAAAGGTAAGGACTGATTTCTGCGCGCGAATGGCGCGCGAGGAAGTGTCGCTGCAGGTTGGTCCTCCCTCGATCGCTTTTCGGCGCTTCGAGGTGTGCCTATTGAACACTTAGATGCCTTGTCTCTGACGCGCTGATGTAATGCCTCGTATCCTGAAATCTCGAGATTCGACGAAGGCCATTTGCGCGTTTTCGTCGCAAGTGCGTCAGCCGACTTTTCAGTGAGCAAATCACGCCAACTTTTCACTTTAATTTTCGGTTTTAACCACTTGCTCGCGCGCGGAACTGGGTCTAGCGTGAGCGGCATAGATCACTCTATAAATAACCCCAATAAAAAGCTTTAGTAGAGACGTTTCCCATGGCATCAGATATTGATATTGCACAGGCTGCAACCCCCCGTCCCATCTCCCACATTGCGGACCAGCTCAGCATTCCAGAAGAGGCCCTTGAGCCTTATGGACGGATCAAAGGCAAGGTCAGTCTCGACTGGTTGTTGAGTCAACCGATTCGAGACAGCTCGCGCATGATTTTAGTGACCGCGATCAGCCCAACACCTGCCGGCGAAGGAAAGACCACGACCACGGTGGGCTTAGGCGATGCGCTCAAGCAGATTGGTAAGGACGCGATCATTTGTCTCCGCGAGCCTTCGTTGGGTCCGGTTTTTGGCATGAAGGGGGGAGCCGCCGGCGGCGGCCATGCACAGGTCATCCCCATGGAGGACATTAACCTCCATTTTAACGGTGACTTGCATGCAATCGGTGTCGCTAACAATCTGCTCGCCGCGCTGATTGACAATCACGTACACCACGGCAACACGCTCGATATCGACGTCCGTCGCATTACCTGGAAGCGCGTGTTGGATATGAACGATCGCGCGCTGAGACAGATTACCGTGTCGTTGGGTGGTCCTGGGAACGGCTACCCGCGCGAAGACGGTTTTGACATTGTGGTGGCCTCCGAGATTATGGCTATATTTTGTTTGGCCACCGATCTTGACGACCTTAAAACGCGACTGGGTCGCATCGTGGTTGCTTACACACGCGATCGGCAGCCGGTGACCGCAGCGGACTTAAAAGCTGAGGGGGCGCTTACCGCGGTCTTGAAAGACGCACTGGCCCCCAACCTGGTGCAAACGCTTGAGGGTACCCCTGCGTTCGTGCACGGCGGGCCCTTTGCTAATATTGCCCACGGGTGTAATAGCGTTATTGCGACCACAGCGGGACTTCGACTGGCGGACTATGTGGTCACTGAGGCGGGCTTTGGCGCCGACCTGGGTGCTGAGAAGTTTATCGATATTAAGTGCCGCTCGGCGGGCATACGTCCCTCGGCCGCCGTGCTCGTGGCCACTGTTCGGGCATTGAAGTTTCACGGTGGTGTGGCGCGTGAAAGCCTCTCTGAGGAAAATCTGGTTGCGCTGGAGTCAGGGCTTGCGAACCTAGACCGCCATATTGCTAATATCCGTGACCACTACGGTGTGCCCGTGGTTGTATCGATCAATCAATTCATCGCTGACACCCAAGCCGAAATTGATCTTGTTACAGAGCACTGTCGTGTTCGAGGTGTTCAGGTGGCGCTGTCAAGCCATTGGGCCGACGGTGGCGCGGGTGCAACTGAACTTGCGCACATGGTTGCCGAGCTCTGTGAGTCGGACGCAACGCCGGCAAACGCGCCGCATCGCTCGTTTGTTTACGAGGATTCGGCCAGTTTGTGGGAGAAGATTGAGACAGTTGCAACGACGATCTATGGCGCATCTGAAATCACAGCAAGCAGCAAAGTACGTGATCGTCTTCGCGAGCTGACGGACGGCGGCTACGGCCATTTACCGGTCTGTATTGCTAAGACACCGTACTCGTTTTCCACAGACCCCGCCTTGAAGGGCGCGCCCTCTGGACACGCGATGGATATTCGTGAGATTCGGCTGTCGGTCGGTGCCGGCTTTGTTGTCGCTGTCTGCGGTGACGTCATGACCATGCCGGGATTGCCCAAGGTGCCGGCCAGTCAGAATATCGATGTGGTGGACGGACAGATTGTGGGTCTTTTCTGATTGCTGACGTAAGAAAAAGCCCGCTGATGCGGGCTTACTTTTGGTGCAAGGCATTGACTTATTTTGAGTAGTAAATGGGGAAGCCTTGGATCGAAGCAACGGGTGTGACTTGCCCAGCCGCTGATGCTTGAAGTGCCCGAAATTCCTGGCTCGCGGCAATCGCATCGCCCGATGAAGCCATAGAGGCCCAGTCCTTCGCGCTCATCACGTAGTGAATGTTGCCTGTGCCACCGATGCCTTCGTTGTAGATGTTTATTTTCATACCGAGTCCTTCGTGAATGGCTTTAGCCTTCATGAAGGTGTTGTAGACATCGGCCATCTTTCCCGGCGTGGGCTTCCAGATAAAGACACGGAAGGGACCATCCTCGGCAAAGCTCTGTGCAGTGACTGATGTATCCCAGTTGAGTCCTTCCAGAGACATCATGAGCTTTCCCGACGGATTAGCACCGGCTTTGGCAAAGAATGCGGCAAACTCTTCGCCGGAGTTATACGCCTTTGTCTTGGCCCAGTCAGCGCTGCTGTCCCAGCGTAGAACGTAGTCAAACGTGGTGTTTCCAGCGCCGCCGACATCCATCTGAAAAATACCGACACTCGCCCCACTTTTCTCGTGCAACTTTGCCGCTTCCATCAGGGTCCCGGCTAATTGCTGGGCCGTTGTATCAAGTGCCTGCCATCGAAAGACCTCTAGCCGCTCTGCGTAGGCCGAAGTCGCGCTCAAGATCATCGATGCGCACACTAAAACTTTCGTCAATTGCTTCATTTTTTTTACCTCTAATTTGCGGGTTAAGGCGTCTGAAATGGCCTTACCCAACAGATTAGGCGTCCTCACTGGATTTGCCATTATTTCTTTTTGCGGTGCGCGTCGATCGACGGTAACGCATTGATCGGCTTGCGCAAGAACTGCCTTTTGCGCATTGTGAGCAGTGAGTGACCTCTCTAGAAACACAAAGGAGCGATACGATGTCTAAAACCGGTGGATGTTTGTGCGGGCAAGTGCGTTATGAAGCCATGACCGCGCCCTTAATGAGTGGCGTGTGTCACTGTAAAAATTGCCAAAAGCAGGCAGGCACTGCTTTTTCGACGCTTGCAGCATTTCAAAAATCCGACGTCGACTTTGTCGGTGAGTTGGCGTTGTATCAGGACAGTGACACGGACACCGGCAATACCGTTAACCGCTACTTTTGTGGGCAATGCGGTTCGCCTATTTACTCCGAGGTGCCCGGCCAGCCCGGTATGGCCTTCATCAAAGCAGGGACGCTTGACGATAACGATGACTTTGTCGCGATGTTTCACTGCTGGTCGAGTACAAAGCAAAATTGGGTTGAGCTCGCCCCTGATATTCCTGCGTTTCCAGAGAACCCTCAAATGTAAAACCCCGTGCTTGTTCTAATGCGGTCTTAGGGGCTGATTTAGCTCATCTGCGTTTTACAGACGTTGTCTTCTGCGCGACATTCAGGACGTGCGATGAATCTTTGGGGTTGATGGAAGTGGTCCTTAACGTGTTCAGAGTGATACTTTTTTTGGGGTTGGTCGAGGCTGCCGGCGCGGCCAATTTACCGGTCGCTAATCCCTATTTGGCCGACAGCCACAATGCGATGGCCCACAACGATCCGGCTCAACAGGATGCGGTCTTGCTCTCAGGTCCAGAGGGTCCCTCACGCGCATTAGCAAATGATGAAATCCAATACTTACACACTGGCCCTGCTCACTTTGGTCAGGTTGTCTCGGGTGAGTATGAAGACGGTCGGCGGGTTTTTTGGGGCAATGGCATTGATCGCATCGTCAAAGTTGACTACGACACCTACACGCTCATCGATGAATACCCCTTTCCGGGAGCCGAGTATTACACCGAGACGCGTGCTGACGCATCGATTGCAAAATTCGAAGCGACTAACGACGGGTTTTTTGCTGTTCTGCATGCGTTTAAAGAGGCCAGTAAGCTCAGAGACCTCGCTAACTTATATACGGTCTTAGATCGCGATCACACGTATTACATTGGCAGTAAAACCGGCGTTATTACCGCTTATACCGACGAAGATCCCGCAGATTCTCGATCGAGGATTATTAAAAAGGGGGTATTTAAGTTCCCAGAGCACATTACGGGTCCGGTCATGGGACTCAGCATGACCTATGACGGATGGCTCATTGCGGCAACCGAGCACGGTTACATTGTGGCGATGAAGCGCGACTTCTCGGAGTACCACTCAATTAGGGTTAAACACAGTGAGGGTGCCGAAACTAAAGCCACAAAACCGACCGGCTACGGTTGGATACGAAATGCCTTTGCCATTGACGAGCGCGGCGGTATTTACATCGCATCTCAGCAGCACATGCACAAGGTTGTTTGGACCGGCGAGGGTTTGAGTACGGATGTTGCTGATGGTGCATGGACGTCCGAATATCTGAACGGCTGGGGGCATGGTACGGGCGCAACGCCGTCACTCATGGGATTTGGTGCCGAGGACCAGTTTGTCGTAATTACAGACGGCGAGCCGCAGATGAATATGGTGCTGTTTTGGCGAAACGATATTCCCGAAGACTGGCAGGGCGTTTCGGGCGCGCCGAGTCGCCGAATTGCGGGGCAGCTGCCCGTGAATTTGGGCGATAAGTCATTGACTGAGATTCAGTCCGAGCAGTCTGTTGTGGTGTCGGGTTACGGTGCGATGGTTGTTAATAATACGCCGCGCAATGTCCCCTGGTATTTACCGGAGCGAGCCAGAGGACTTCTTGTCGGGTATCTGGGCAGTAACCCCGACCACCAGCCTTACGGTCTGCAAAAGTTTCAGTGGAATCCTGATGCACAACAACTGGAATACGCGTGGGTAAACGCGGACACCAGCTCACCAAGCAGCGTCCCCATTGTGGGTATGGGATCGAATCTCGTCTATTTCGTCGGCGCTCGCGACAATCAATTCACGCTAGAGGCCTTGAACTGGGATACCGGTGCTGCCGACTTTCATTACCTGATTGGCGGTCAGCGCTACAACGTTATGTACTCGGGCACGGCCATTGACGAGGACGGACGGATTCATTACGGCACACCTTGGGGAAGGGTTCGCCTGACACCGAAAACAACACCCGGTAAATAGTCTGGTCTCTTGCCGCTTTTGGACCTTGTGGCGGTGGGTTAAATTTTGGAAGATCAAACGCGACACCGATGCCCTCTATTGCGAACAATAAGAAGAGAATTACATGCCTTTAAAAACATATTTCGCCCGCACAATTCTGGCGGTCATCGCTGTATCCATTTTGGCCAGTGCACAGGTGACTGCCGCTGAGCGCCCCAATGTTATTGTGATTGTGGCCGACGATCTTGGGTGGGCTGATGTGGGATACCACGGGGGCAATATCGACACGCCGTCATTGGACAGGCTGGCTGAGCAAGGTGTCCAGCTGAACCGGTTTTACACCACGCCCATTTGCTCCCCCACACGGGCGGCGCTAATGACAGGACGAGATCCCATGCGTCTGGGCGTGGCCTACGGTGTGATCATGCCGTGGGATAATATTGGCGTGAACCCAGCGGAGCATTTTATGCCCGAGTCTTTTGGCGCCGCGGGCTACCAAACAGCCATGGTAGGGAAGTGGCACCTGGGTCACGCGCAAATGACCTATCACCCCAATGAGAGAGGGTTCGAGCACTTTTACGGGCACCTTCATACCGAGGTTGGGTTTTACCCACCCTTTGCTAACGTCGGGGGCAAAGATTTTCAAATCAATGGAGTGACGGCCGACGACGAAGGTTATGAAACGTTTCTCTTGGCCGATGAGGTCTCGCGTTACATCCGCGAGCGCGATACGCAAAAGCCATTTTTCATTTACATGCCGTTTATTGCCCCGCACACACCACTTGATGCGCCGGCTGAACTGCAAGAAAAGTTCAAAGACATCG
>JABIZW010000274.1 GCA_018666295.1 Halieaceae bacterium | reverse complement strand
GTTGCTGACATTGTCTCTGTGGTTGCCGTTTTTGCAGGCACTGTGGGGCCCATAGGGTTTCTCGGATTACAAGTCAGCTACGGACTGAGCGAACTCTATGGCAGTCCCGATACCAAACTTATTCAAATCGTCACGATCACCGGGCTTATGGGACTTTACCTCGTCTCTGCGGTCAGCGGGATGCATCGGGGTATTCAGTTATTGAGCCGTGCCAATATTGTATTGGGTGCTGTGCTACTGCTGTTCCTGCTGCTCGCAGGTCCCACCCGCTTAATCATTGGCGGTTTTTTTGAGGGACTAACAACGCACCTAGCGTGGTTCGGAAACCAGGCGCTTTTTCGCGGCGAGGCAGGCGTATTCGGAGATCCTGGTTGGCTTTCTCCTTGGACCCTTTTCTTCTGGGGCTGGTTCATCGGCTACGGTCCGATGATGGCGATCTTTATTGCTCGGGTCAGTCGTGGCCGGCGTATTCGCGACATCATTGTACTCATGTCAGTCCTCGCTCCGCTGATCACAATGGCCTGGTTTTCAATACTGGGCGGCACCGGTTTAGGACTGGAGAGTCAAAATCCGGGCAGCATCACGGGTCCCTTTGAAGGGTTTAATCTGCCCGCCGTCTTGCTCGCCATTACCGAGGCGATGCCAATGAGCGCCGTATTATCGCCTGCGTTCCTCCTTCTGACGGCCCTATTTGTTGCAACGACCGGTGACTCAATGACCTACAGCCTGTCGGTGGTCAGTAGTCAGCGCAACGACCCCCCCACTTGGCTACGGCTATTTTGGGGACTGGCCTTGGGTATAACTGCAATGATTCTTGTCGCTGGACCCGAGGGTGGGATTGGCCGGTTACAGAGCTTTATAGTGGTGACCGCGGTACCGGTATCGATATTGCTACTCCCCTCGCTGTGGGGAATTTTTTCGGTTGTAAGAAATCGATGAAGTATCGACAGCCTCGACTAAAAAAGGTGGGTAAAGGCGCTTTCACGCGCCTGAAGGAGAGATAACGAGCCATGCCATTAGGCCTATTGAAATACGGTATCAACTCAGACTACCCCTTTGACAAAGAGGCGGATTTACCGCCGCCTGCCGATCTTAAAGCGCAGTATGACGTAGTGATTATCGGCGGTGGCGGTCACGGTGTCGCAACCGCCTACTATTTAGCGAAATACCATGGCATCACGAACGTCGCCGTTTTAGAGAAAGGTTATTTGGGCGGCGGCAATACCGCCCGCAACACCGCGGTCATTCGCTCGAACTATCTGACTCCTGAGGGCGTCAAGTTCTACAGTGCGTCTGTGAAGCTGTTTGAAAACTTATCCAATGAATTTGACTTCAACATCATGTACTCCCAGCGGGGTCAGCTAACACTTGCGCACACTGACGCAACGGTTCGGTCTTTCCGACAACGCGCAGAAGTGAATAAGCACTATGGCGGAAGAACCGAACTCATTTCCCCCAGTGACATTGCAAAGCTCGTCCCCACGCTAAACCTAAATCCAGCTAATCTCCCCGTGCTGGCGGGTCTTTGGCATCGCGACGGCGCGACAGCGCGTCATGATGCGGTAGCGTGGGGCTACGCACGAGGCGCAACTCAGCGGGGTGTCGAACTGCATCAACTGACTGAGGTGACCGATGTGCTCACCCATGGCGGTCGTGTCACTGGCGTACAAACCAATCGTGGCGTGGTCAACGCAGGCGTCGTTGTCCAGGCTGTTGCGGGGCACAGCGCGCTACTTGCACAAAAAGCAGGCTTCAAACTACCGCTCGTCGCCTACCCCTTGCAGGCCATGGTGACTCTGCCAGTGAAGCCCTTTTTGACGCCCTTGGTCAGTTCGTCCGCCTTGCACTGTTACGTGCAACAAACCAGCCGCGGCGAGATCGTGTTTGGCGGCGGCTCAGATCCGTACCCGCTCTACAACAGCCGCTCCTCGCTGCCGCTCAAAGAAAGCTTAATTGCCAGCGCAGTAGAGATGTTCCCATTTTTAAGCGAGATGAGACTGCTGAGACAATGGGCAGGGATCACCGACATGACGAGCGATTACAGCCCGATCATGGGCCTTACGCCCCTTGAGAACTACTACATCGATGCGGGATGGGGAACTTGGGGCTTCAAGGCGACACCCATCTGCGGAAAGACCATGGCCGAGCTCGTTGCAAGCGGCGGTAAGGTGCCCGAACTTATTCAGCCGTTTGAACTCGACCGATTTAGTCGTTTCAAACAAGTCAATGAAATGGGCGCGACGGCAGCGAGCCACTAGGGGCGATTATGAAGATCATGAATTGCCCGCTCAATGGGCCAAGAAATATCAGTGAGTTCGTCTACGGGGGGCAGGTCAAAACAATGCCCGACCATACACTTAGCTCAGACAGCGCCTGGGCCGAATACGTGTTCTATGAGAAGACCGAGATTGGGCTGGTGCTTGAGTGGTGGTTACACAGTCCAAGCAGCTATTGGTTTATTGCCGAGCGGCACAACGGTTCCGATGAAATCACCAGAACGTTCGCTCCCGAGGCGATCTTTTGCGACCGCGTGGACTTCAAAACATCCGAGGTTCCCGTATGACACGGCTCAAGAATGACTGTTTTGGGCAGTGGATCGACACGACTCAGCCCAAGAAATTTACCTTTGAGGGCAATGTCATTGAGGGCTTTGATGGCGATTCTGTCGCATCTGCACTGCTTGCTCACCAGATCTGGGTGCAGTCACGATCATTCAAATACCACAGACCCCGCGGGCCATTGACACTGTCTGGGCAGGACGCGAATACGCTGGTGCAATCGCCTAAAACACCAAACTTGTTGGCAGATCGAGTGCCCGTCGAAGAGGGCCTCCAGTTATCAGGCCAAAACTACAGTGGCTGGCTGGGCTTTGACCTGTCCCGAACGCTTGATTGGTTCGGCCGATTTTTGCCGGTTGGATTTTATTACAAAGCGTTCTTTAAGCCGCGCGGCATGTGGGCCCTGTGGGAGCCCATTGTCCGCAGAGCGGCAGGACTGGGCACCAGCAATCTCTCAGTCAAGGCCGATTACACGGATAAGGCCTATCTATTTTGTGACGTCGCCGTTATCGGGGGCGGGCCTGCAGGACTCCATGCGGCATTAAAAGTCGCCGACGGCGGCGCAGAAGTCCTTTTGGTCGAACAAGATCCATCGCTGGGCGGCTCACTGAACTACCACGCGTTCAGCTCGGACCTCAAGGAGACACAACGACAGCGTGATGCGCTGATCCGTAACGTTTTTGAACATCCCAACATTAAGGTCTTGCAATCGGCAACCTGCAACGCCTGGTTCGGTGATCACTATCTGCCCGTCTTGCAAGGTCGCCGCCTGTTTAAAGTCCGAGCAAAACAGACCATCTTGGCCACCGGGTCCAGCGAACAACATGCAATCTTTCGCAACAACGATCTGCCAGGCGTTGTCATGTGTAGCGCCATGGATCGACTCAGTCGCCTCTACGGCGTCATTCCAGAACCGCCTCTCGCAGTATTGGCGGGGAATGATCTGGCGTACAAAACCGCCTTTAGTAGTCACGATGCAGGCGCCACGGTCGTCGCCATTATTGATTTGCGCGCGCAATGTGATGACCAGACACTTCGTGCTGAAGCCGAAGCGAGAGGAATACAGGTGTACGCGCAGTGCGTCGTCTACGAGGCAAGGTCCGAATGGGGTGCTCATAGGTTGTCCCGCGTGGACGTGCATGGACTGCACCATGATTCGGGGGTCGGACAAAAAATAGCGTCTATCGACTGCGGCGTGCTGGCCATGTCCGTGGGCTACATGCCGGCGTATCAGCTCGCATGTCAGGCCGGAGCACTCTTGCAATACGATGACGCGAGCGCTCAGTTCTCCATCAGCAACCTGCCCAAGGGCATGCATATCGCAGGGAGCATCAACAGTGTGTTTACCCTTTCGGCTTTGGAGTGTGACGCCCGGAACGCGGCACGTGCAGCCCTCAAGGCACTGGACATTGCTGTTGAAGAGCGCGACGAAGCAGTGGACTGTCGCGCGTCTGTGAACCACCCGTGGCCCTTTGTGAAGCATCCTAAAGGCCGAGAGTTTGTTGACTTTGACGAGGATCTTCAGATCAAGGACATCGTCAACGCAACGCGCATGGGGTATCGCGATATTCAACTGGTTAAGCGGTTTTCCACTGTCGGCATGGGACCTTCACAAGGTCGACACTCAGCGCTACCCACCGCCCGACTCGTTGCCAAGGCCACCAATCGATCGGTCACCCAAACCGGTGTGACCACGGCGCGACCCCCACTGACACCCGAACCGTTAGGGCTGCTCGCAGGACGTCGCTTTCACCCCTTGCGCAGAACTGCCCTTCACCATCGACACCTCGCTTTACATGGACAAATGATTCCTGCAGGAAGCTGGCAACGCCCGGCGTATTACGGCCAACCTGCAGACCGCCGCTCTGCGATCGATGCGGAGGTCACCGCGGTTAGGACGGGGGTAGGACTCATCGACGTCAGCACCCTCGGGGGTATCGACTTACGCGGGCCCGATGCGCCCGAATTCATGAATCGACTCTACACCTTTGGCTTTGTAAAACAGCCGGTGGGAAAAACCCGATACGCGGTGATGACCAATGAACAAGGTGTCGTATCAGACGACGGCGTTGCAGCGCGTTTGAGCGAGCACCACTACTACGTTACCGCCACAACAACAGGTGTCGATCAGGTCTACCGAGACATGTTGAAATGGAACGCTCAGTGGCGGCTGGACCTCGACATTGCGAACGTCACCAGTGCGTTTAGCGCAGTTAACCTGGCCGGTCCATTATCGCGGGAGGTGCTCAGACAGGCGGGGTGCGATCTCGACCTCAGCCCGGAACAGTTTCCTTATCTCGCCTACCGTGAGTCAACGATCGAAGGCATTCCGACCCGCTTGATGCGCGTCGGTTTCGTCGGTGAACTGGGCTACGAACTTCATGTCCCCTCACCGCTGGTCGGTGAGCTCTGGGACAGACTGATGACCGCCGGACACGCGCACAGCATACGTCCCTTTGGCGTAGAGGCGCAGCGACTTCTGCGCCTCGAAAAGGGACACATTATCGTCGGTCAAGACACTGATGGCATGACCCACCCCAATGAAGTCGCACTGCGCTGGGCAATCGCACAACACAAACCCTTTTATGTGGGAGGGAGAAGTGTGGAAATTCTTTCCCGCAGAACCTTAGAGCGCCAACTGGTTGGCTTTGAATTAACCGACGTCTCGACCCAACCTATGGAGGGGCACCTGGTCATTCGTGAGGGTGAGATCGTCGGCTCGGTCACGTCTTGCGAGTTTTCGCCCACACTCCAGAAAATTATTGGCCTGGCTTACGTTCATCCTGAAGATGCAGCTGCGGGATCGCAGATCGTCATCCGCATCGAATCAGGCGTATGTGCGCAGGCGCGCGTCGTCAAGACACCGTTCTATGACCCTGATAATGCGAGGCAATCACTGTGAGCGATGACGCTGGACTAAGAACGCCACCAACAAGACTCTCGTCAGACTATGACGGCGCAATCAGTATTCAAGATAAAACACACAAGCGCCGAAGCGGCGTCCGGGGAATCGGGGCGAGCAGCTGGCTCAAACAGCAGAATTTAGCGGCACCGGATACCCCCAATCGAATCATTCTCGCTGACAATAAAACCTGGGTCATGTCATTGAGCAACCGTGAATACTGGGTCTTGGAGCCACATGAGGATGCGGACACCTTTCCAATGGGACGAGATTTCTCTGAGGATGGGGTCTACCCCTTGTTTTGTCAGAGTAGTCACCGCTGGTTTGTTATCGCGGGAGAGGCGAAAGCCCAAATGATGGCAAAGCTCTGCGGTGTCGATTTGCGCAGCGAGAACTTCGAGTCAGGCGCAGTGGCTCAAACTCAACTGGCGCTCGTAAACTGCATCATCGCGCGGCATACCATCGACGACGAGGACGTCTTCTCGGTGTTTATCGATCAGTCTTTGGCCGAGTACACACTCGAGGTCTTACTTGATGCACGCCAGGAGTTTTTGTCATAGCGCGCTAGCCTTTGGCACTCATGACACTGTCGACAGCTCGTGGATTTGTGCCACTAAGGTCTCGGGAACGTCGACCCCGTTGGCTTCGTGATATTGGCGCCGCTCAGCCCGACGCTCTCCCGGTATACGCACGTCATTGTCGCGCGTGAGCGCTGTGAACATCGTCTCGAGGTGTGCAACAAAGTCGTCGCTAAAAAAGGCGGGGTCTAATGCGATAATCGTTTGCCCAACGTTGGGGGGGCCACCCTCAGTACTGGCAAACATAGAGGCTTCGTAAGAGGCGTTGCTGCCCGTCA
This sequence comes from Halieaceae bacterium, assembly GCA_018666295.1. GTDB lineage: Bacteria > Pseudomonadota > Gammaproteobacteria > Pseudomonadales > Halieaceae > Luminiphilus. Next base: position 2,452 of record JABIZW010000274.1, on the reverse strand, counting down.
GTATACCGCCCAGCACGTCGACCATCAGCCCCAGACCAAACCCTTTGGGCCCGCCCATCGGCAACTGAGCTCCTTTGAGCCCGGCTGCAGGGTCAGTCGTGGGCTGACCCTGCGTGTCTATTGCATGCCCAGGCTCAATTAAGCGACCCTCGGCTGCGGCTTTTACTAAATTTACCCGCGCGGTTGAGGCCGTCGCCATATCCACAACCAGCGGTTCGGCTGTCGCCCTGGGCGCACCAAAGGCGAACGGGTTCGTGCCAAAAAAAGGAACCTTACCGCCGTGCGCGGCGACCGCTTTTGAACTGTTCGCAAACATGAGTGAGACCAGTCCTTCTTGCGCAAGCCGGCGGACGAACCAACCCAAAACCCCTGCAGAAGAGGACTGGTGAATCGACATGACCCCGATACCCTGGTCACGGGTCGTCGCTATGAGACGCTGCTCACCCACAAGGTAGGCGTGGTGACAAAACCCAAAATCCGCATCGATAACGGTGCTTGAGGCAGAGGTTTTAACGATCGATGGCGACGCGTGAGGCTTCACCTTGCCGACTCGCAAGTGCTTCAAGTAAAGGTGCATATACCCCAAGCCTACGTTACGTATGCCTTCCGCTTCGGCTTCAGCTATCTCCGAGGCAACGACAGACGCTTGGTCTTCACTTGCCCCCACACGCAATAGCGCATCTCGGCACAGGTCTTCGATTTGAGACAACGTCATTGTTGGCATAGTCCGGGTCTCCGTCTTTAAACCAAAACACCTTAAGGAGAGATGTCACTCGGAGCAAGCCTACAGGGTGCAAGTAAAGCCATATCGATTGACTTTAACCGTGAATTTGACGCTGGAGCGGGTTGAAAAAGACACCCTCTGGAGTATGATACGGCCCTCCGCGCCCGTAGCTCAGCTGGATAGAGTACCTGACTACGAATCAGGGGGTCGCACGTTCGAATCGTGCCGGGCGCGCCAACATTGAAAGCCTCATCCACCGGATGGGGCTTTTTTTGTGGGATCTCGAGAGACAGGCAACGCCGCATCCCTTGTCACTCACGGGCATAGACGCCTCGCATCAGTCTCAGTATCTTAACGATGTCGTCATGTTAGGGACTTTCTGATGGGACCTTTAGCGGATATCTCGTCCACTGCTCTGTTATTGATACAGAACAATCTGCCCCGCGACCTGACGTGGCCTTTTCTGTTAACGACACTGGTCTTGGGCATCGCACTGTGGGCTCTGCGCAACGGGCGCGGTGCAAAAGACGCGACGGGGCAGGAACAGCCCGCCGCCACCTTGGTGCATTTTCTGCTGCCTTACGACATTTACAGTCACGTATCTGCCAGAGTGGATGTCTCGCTTTATGTATTTGAGCGCATTTTACGTCCACTGTGGGCGGGCGCACTGATCCTGGCTGTTGGTGTAACGGCCGAAACAGCCATCATTAGCAGCTTACTCGACGCTCTAGGCGAAAGTCCCAGTCTCGAAGTGAACTATGCGTGGATGATGCTCTACAGCTTTGTCACGTTGCTACTTTACGACTTCATCTTCTATGTCATTCACTACGCGGAGCATAAAGTCCCTGTACTGTGGGTGATCCACAAAGTGCACCACTCCGCCGAAGTTCTGACGCCGTTGACTCGCTACCGAGAACACGTTCTCGAAGGCCCGATTTACGCTGCTGGTTCTGCCCTTGCTTACGGACTCGCCGGCGGCGTATTTGCTTACATCTTCAACGGTGGAATCACCCAAGCTACCCTGTTTAACATTGGATTATTTTCGTTAATTTTTGGATTCAATGGTTCATTTCGCCATTACCACGTCGCGTTTCACTACCCTAAATGGCTGTCTCAGTGGTTGCACAGCCCCGTCATGCATCACACGCACCACAGCTACTTAGAGAAACACTGGGACACAAATCTTGCCGCCGTGACCAGTATTTGGGACCGTCTATTTGGCACCCTCTATATCCCTGAAAAAGATGAACCCACCCCCTGGGGGCTCGGGCCTCAGACACAAGATGACTACCGATCGTTCTGGCAGAACACCACCGGCCCCTTCCGCGACTGGTACGCCATGGTCTCGGGTAACACGATCAAGACTGCTAATCCGCTTACAGGCGGGGCCTCAAGCGACCGATCGAGAGACTCGACCCACTAGCGAGTCCCAAACAGCGTCAGGACGGCAAACAAGACGATCGTCCACAGCAACAAAGCGCCATAGGCCGGTATCCAGTTTCGTGAGAAACCTGCGCTGCGATAAAACTGCGCACTCCAAACCAGATCGGGCATTTCGACCACGGATAAGGGCCGGCGACTGACGAGCAAGCCGATCACCATAGTCACACCCAGTCCAATCACATTCCACCACAACCACGAGACAGAGGGCACAGCCGCCCAGAGGGTTGCATTGGTCACGAGGCCGGCGACAAAGCCTATTCTTGCGCCCTGCCCGGTAGCGCTGCG
>JABIZW010000114.1 GCA_018666295.1 Halieaceae bacterium | reverse complement strand
GCCAGGCACGATGATCCTGTCGGTGCTCAGCCTCGCGATGATCATTATTTTCTTTGTAACGTCAGCGGACAGCGGTGCGCTTGTCTTGAATATGATGGCCTCTGGTGGTGTAGACGATACCCCGCCGTTACAGCGCGTCCTTTGGACTGTAATTATTGCGGCCGTTTCGGCAACACTGCTGATTAATGGAGGTTTAGATGCGCTTCAAACGGCGACGATCGCCAGTGCGCTCCCGTTTTCTTTCGTGCTGCTGGGTGCATTGTGGGGATTACAGCGATCGCTGAGATCAGAAGTGTCTGTCATGAACGTGCGGGCCCCTGCAAGTTTTGATTTCGACAGTGATACTGACTGGCAATCTCGGCTCAAGGCCTTGCTCAAGGAGCCGTCAAATAAAAATGTTCTAACGTTTCAGCGTGAGGTCGTACTGCCAGCGCTTGGCACGTTTGCGACCGAGCTTTCAAATAACGGTGTGAGCGCGAGCGTGATTGACAGTGTGAGCGAAGAGGGCAGTGTCGAGTTAACGGTCACAGCGGGTGACGATATTGATTTTCGTTACTCAGTCAAGCTTGCACCTCAAACGACGGACAGTGTCGTGGACATAGAGGGCGAAGCGCTTGCATTACCGTTGGAGGGTTCGACGTCGGTTACAGAGGTCCATTTGCTCGGTGGGTCAGCGAGTTATTGCGTGTGGGGTCTGACCGAGTCGCAAATTATTGGTGACGTTCTAGCGCAGTACGAACAACATCGCAGAACCTAGTCAACGATCGTAATGGGCGTTGCCGGAAGGCGACTTCCCGAGGGGTTTAGTGCCCTCATTGTTGGGATCATTCGGTTGAGATTGGCTTGTCTGTCGTTAGGGGCGGGGTGTGTGCTTAAGAAGGCAGGTGGTCGGTCGTCGTTCAGCGCGGACATTTTTTGCCAAAGTGTGACTGCGGCCTCCGGGTCATAGCCTGCAAGCGTTGCAAGTCGCATTCCGAGCCGGTCGGCCTCACGCTCAGCGGTTCGGCTATTGGGCAGCTCTAGGGCAACTTGCGCGAGCAATTCGGCGCTTTGTCCTGCACTGCCGCTGCCGTCGGTGGCTGCGCTGACGGCCGCCAGGCCCAGCTGAATTGCCATGGCCCGAGACATTCGCTCCGCGGTGTGGTTCGCCAGCGCGTGTGAAATTTCATGGCCCATGATTTGTGCGAACTCGTCGTCAGTGAGTGAGAGTTGTTCAAAGAGACCTGTGTAGACGGCCATTTTTCCGCCGGCCATACACCAGGCATTAACGACCTCGTCGTCATCAACAATCACCACACTCCAGTTCCAATTTGAGGACTGCGGGTACTGCTGAGTTGCGGCGGTCACGACCCTGCCGGCCACTCTCCGGACGCGAGAATCAACCTGCGGCTGGTCAACAATTTTTTGTTCATCGCGAAATGAGTCAACGGCTTGTTGATAGGCGCCTCTGGATTGCTGAATCGCAGACGCAGGCGACACGATGAGAAACTGACTTCGTCCTGTCGGACTCGTGGTGCAGGCTGAAAGCGCTAAAAGCAAGAGTGATACGGTGACCAGTGTGCGGTTGGGCATTGATTAAGCCTTGAATCCTTCAGCAGTCGTTGACACCAGGTGCGAGCACTGTGGCACTACCCTGGCTCCGATTCGGCACCGGCAACCACGCGCAAAAGACCTCGATAAACGCGCGTTGCATCGGCTTGTCCTTCGAGTATGCGATACATCTCTTGGCAGATAGGTACTTTAACACCGTGTTGTTTTGCAAGGGCAACTACCGTTGCGGCACTTTTCACGCCCTCTGCCACCATGTTCATGGCATTGGTTATTTCTTCAACAGTTTTTCCGGTGGCTAACTCGAGACCAACATAACGGTTTCGACTCTGAGCGCTGGTGCATGTCGCGATCATATCGCCCATTCCGGCAAGACCTGCAAAGGTCTCTTGCCTCCCACCCAGCGCCGTTCCCAAGCGTGTTGCCTCTGCAAGCCCTCGGGTGATCAGTGCCGCTCGCGTATTGTCGCCCGCGCCCAAGCCATCGCCGAGACCGACTGCCAGGGCGATAATATTTTTTAGGACACCACCGAGCTCACAGCCGGTTACGTCATCATTGTGATAGACGCGAAACAGGCCCACATTAAGTGTGGGTTGCAGCCACTGAGCAGCAGGGTCATCGAGCGCCAATACGCTCGCTGCCGCTTTGCCGGTCAGAATCTCTTTTGCCAAGTTAGGGCCTGACAGCACACCGATTGGATGCTCTGGACAGAACTCACGGATGATTTCAGTCATCCGCTTTTGTGTGCTCGCCTCGAGTCCCTTCGTCATGCTGATAATGGGCACGCCAGCAGGGACCGACGGTGCCACGCGTTCAAATACGCTTCGGAACATGTGTGAGGGAATGGCGACAAAAACGGCGTGCGCATTGCTCAGCGCAGTCTCAAGGTCGGTTGTAGCACGTAAAAGGGGGTTGAGAGACAGCCCTTCTAGGTAACGCGCGTGCGTGTGCGTGTCGTTTATTTCGCGAACGACGCCAGCGTCACGAGCCCACAGTGTCACCTGAGCATTGCGACTGACGAGCGAGGCGAGTGTCGTCCCCCATGAGCCGCCTCCAATCACTGCGAGCCGTGTATTGCTATCTTTTGCACTATTCACAGGAGGTTCCAATGCGATTGCTCGTTCATGACGCGCGAGAATGGCGTGTCGCAATGAAAACTTCAAGTTCAGGTGAATTAGCGACCGATTGGGGGGTAGACTGAGTTTGCTGAGCCAATGTCAAAAAGAAATGGAGCGACCGTGGAGTACGGAATTGTCAGTTTGTTACCGACAGCCTTGGTGTTGGTCCTCGCTATTATCACGCGACGCACCCTAGAGTCGGTGGTCGTAGGCGCATTGTTTGCGTTTTTATTAATGGACGGCACAGGCTTCATTGCCACAATGGCGGTTGTGTCGTTGGATGTGTTGCGTGACGAAGACGTCGCTTGGATTATTCTGGTGTGCGCGCTTTATGGGACTTTTATTGCCCTGCTGGTTCGCAGCGGCGGCTCTACCGCGTTTGGTCATTTGTTGCTCGCACGCCTCACCTCAAAGCGCCAAAGCCTGTTAGCCACCTGGGCCGTCGGACTGATGATCTTCTTGGACGACTACCTAAACTCGCTGACGGTGGGCGCCACGATGAGGGCGGTTACCGATAAATTCAAAACGTCGCGGGCGATGCTGGCCTATGTGGTTGACTCAACGGCCGCGCCAATGTGCTTACTGATACCCATTTCAAGCTGGGGAGCGTATTTTGCGGGCTTGCTGGAGAAGAATGAAATAGCCGCCGACGGTCAGGGTTTGGGGCTTTTCGTTGAATCTATCCCGTACATGTTTTACCCCATTATTGCGCTGTTAATAGTGCCGCTCGTAATCATGGGTGTGATTCCCCGTCTTGGTGCCATGAAGCAGGCCGAATATCGCGCCGAGTCAACGGGTGATTTAGGTGCTATCAGCGATTCTGAGGGTGAGAGTCCGGTGGGGAACGGCGGTCCCAGCACATTCTTCTTGCCTATCGTGGCGCTACTGTTTTTTACCGTTGTTCCTAATGTTGATTTACTCCGCGGTGTCATCGCTGGAATTTTAGTCACGCTGATTTACTTTGCCTCACTCCGACTCATGCCTCTTTCAGAGCTGTTTGACACCTGTACCAACGGACTCAAAATTATGGTGCCCGTCTTGGCGATGCTGCTGGCGCTGTTTATTTTTGTCGAGGCCAATGACCGAATAGGGCTGACCGAGTACGTCATTCAAGCAGTACAACCCTACATGACCGCGATGTGGCTTCCGTTCATTATTTTCGTCACCATGTCTGCGGTTTCCTTCGCAACGGGGTCAAACTGGGGCGTCATCGCCATTGCCATGCCCGTCGCCTTCCCACTGGCACAGGCTTACGATGTCAGTATTCCCCTTGTGATTGGGGCACTGTTGTCGGCGAGTGGCTTTGGCAGTCACGCGTGCTTTTACTCGGACTCGACGGTGCTCTCAGCGCAGGGTGCTGGGTGTGACACTTACCAGCACGCTGTGACACAGATTCCCTATGCGATCTTGGCGGCCACAATTGCGGCGCTCTTTTTCCTTATTGCGGCCATGGTCGTCTGACGTCTAGCGTGGGGGATGGGCACCACGTATCCTTGTTAGCACGTTTCATTGCTCTGCCCAGGAACGGGATTGATGGCTGAATTCGTAGAGGACCTCAAAGGGTTAAGTGGAGTACATGCATGAAAGGCCCTATCTCGCACTACCTTATTAGTACGTTCTGCCTCGCCTTCCTCTCCGCTTGTGGCGGTGGGAGCGGCGGTGGCGACAATTTGCTGCCCCCTGCGGTTGTGACACCGCCTCTCCCCGATCCAACAGGACTTTGGGTGCAGAGCGAGGATGACGGTGCGGGGCTTTCAAGTTACGCACTGACGCTCACCGAAATTGCTGTGACACGTGCCGCAATGGGCGATGTTGCTCTTGAGGCTGCTCCCACGGCTGATGGTGGCTCTAACAGTGGGTTTTCCACGACGTATACGTTGGAGTCCAGCGTCGATGAATACGATATTGTGAAGTATAACGGTTCGATACTTGCGCTAGCGCCAAGTCGCAGTGGGTGCTGCTACGTCATTGAGCCGCTTGCGGCTTCCAGTGTGTTACCTGCGCCCAATGAAGATCCCTCGGCGCACAATATTGAGCTTTTCGTGACTGATCCTCAGTCTGGCACAGCCTCACTCGCGGGCATTATCGAGCTTGAAGGCGACGAAAGTGCCGAAGGAATGTATCTGTCTGAAAATCGCTTACAAGCGCTGACATCCACCGCCTGGTGGGGGACGTTTGGCGACCGACTGACGACTTCGGATGGCTGGATGGATCAGCGCGTTTCGCTGCTCAGCTTTGACGTGTCTGACCCACAGAGTCCCGCGCCCGTGAGCGAGCTCACTATTGAGGGCGCACTCGTGACCTCGCGGCGCACAGGCAACGAGATTCATATTGTGTCGCGGCACGCGCCCATTATTGAAGGCTTGATCCCTTCCCCACAAACCGAGGAGGAGGTTGCTAATAATGAGGCTGTGCTCGCAGAGGTGACGGCGGAAGATGTTCTCCCTGAGATTCTTCTTAACGGTGAGCCGACATCACCTCTAACCCTTGACCAGTGCTATCGCGTCGATCCTGAGCACCCCTTAGCACTGCCGTCTTCGGGAGACTCGACGCTGACAACATTGCTCACAGTCTCCGCTGAAACGGGTGAGATTCTTCGCTCGGCCTGCATTTCAGAGCCCGTCTCTGGGGTGTATATGGGCGAGCGCTTTATGGCGCTCACACACGTTCGCTGGGATCTCGAGACAGGCGGCACCATGATCCATGTTCTCGAGCGCGATTCTTTTGAGTATCTGGGCTCTGAGCGCGTTGACGGCGCATTATACAGCGGCGGGAATGCTGACTTTCGCATTAGCGAGTCGAGTGGCGTTTTGCGTTTGGTGACCACCGAGTGGACTGACAATCCTGACGATGCGCTTAAGCATCGCTTGTTCACCTTATCGCCACAGAGTGACGCCCCCGAGCTTGAGGTATTGGGTGTTTTAGGCGACGCAGAGGACAGTCGCATTGGCAAGCCCAACGAAGACCTTTATGGCGTACGTTTTATGGCGGACCGGGCTTACATGGTGACGTTTGAGCGCACTGACCCACTGTATGTCATCGATCTCTCAACACCGAGCCGTCCTGAAATTTTAGGTGAGCTCGAGGTTCCGGGTTTTTCAGACCTGCTTCATGAAGTGTCCGATGCGTTGCTTCTCGGCCTGGGTTCAAGCGAGCGACGCCACCCAAAGCTTGAGCTTTACAATATCAGCGATGTGGCGAGTCCCATATCCCAAAGCCTTGTCGAACTCGGCAGTGAGTTGGACTGGGCCTACAGTCCAGCGCAATACAACCGCTACGCCCTGACCTATTTGTCTGGCGATGACACCGATCGACTGACGGTCCCTTATGCCACTGGGGGCGTAGTGGATGGCATTTGCTGCCCATCGTTTGATCGCATTGCGCTGTTCGAAATTACCGGCAAGCGCACGCCCGCGGAGGCTCAGATTGTTCCTGTGGGTGAAGTGTCACTGACACCAGGGTCGGTAGATGGCGACACACGAGTTGTGCTGGACAGCGATGCCTTATATGTTATTTCGCGAGTCGATTTTTTGAGTGGTTTTTGGTCAAACCCAGAAGCTGCAGTGTCAGTCACGCCCGATTAGCCAGGGTGGTCTGGTGGGTTGATGGAATAATCACAGAGGGCTTTTATGCGTCTTGTCTTAATGTCCCTAGGCATCGGCCTATTTTCTTTTTCATGCAGCGTCTTTGCTGATGCCTCTGCCCCTGTTTGCGAGCACGAGGGCGTTCAGGTCTTCACTGACTTTCAGGGCGGAAATGTCACTGGGTGTGAATTTTCTCGCGCGGGCAAACTATCGATCGAAATCGCTCCCGAAGACGAGCCAATCAATACGAGTCCCTGGTATGCGTTTCGCTTAGAAGCCGAGGTTCAGACGCAGGTTCCCATTGTCTTGGACTATGGCTCGTATAAGCACCGCTATACGCCAGACCTTAGCATCGACGGCATAAAGTGGCAGACCTACCCCCAGGCAAAAGTCTCGCTCAATAAGAACAAAACACAAGCCGGGTTTAGTGTGACTGTTCCGGCCCACCGCTCCTTAGTGATCGCGGCTCAGCCATTGCTGACCTCGTCACATTATGCCACTTGGCTGCAGGGGTTAAGTGAGGAGCAAGCTGTTTCGATTGGCTCTGCAGGACAGTCTATCGAGGGCCGAAGGTTGTGGCGGCTAACAACGCCGCCTAAGAAACATACGCTGTTATTGCTTGGGCGTCAGCACCCACCCGAGACGACCGGCGCTATCGCGCTTATGAGCTTTGTTGAGCGTTTGTTTGAAGACGATGTGCTGGCCAGACGTTTTCGCGACAAGGTCGGTATTTTGTTGTACCCCGTGATCAATCCGGACGGCACGGACCGAGGCTATTGGCGCCACAATTTTCAGGGTAAAGACCTCAACCGAGATTGGGGGCCTTTCACTCAGCCCGAGAGCCGCGCCATCAATTCTGATGTTGCTAATTGGCTAGGCAAACATGACAGTCAGCTGGTGAAGGTCATTGACTTTCACAGTACCTATTACGAGGTGTTCTACACGCAGCCAGACCGGTCTGCGTTGATCTTACCTAATCTGCTTGGCGACTGGCTGTCGACTTTTGACGGTGCAATGAAGTCGCAATTTAGTGACTTTGAGATTCGCCGTCAGACGTCCAAGAACCCCCAAGTGAATGCGGCGAAACACTACTTTTTTACTCAGTTTGGTGTGTCCTCTACTACCTTGGAAATTGGTGACGACACTGATTTGGCGTTTGTAAAAGCCTATGGCCGTGTGGCGGCCGAGGCGTTTATGTCGGCCTACTTTGACCAGCAGTCAGCGGTTATCAACGCCGATATTGTATTTCGAGGTGGATTGGTTGTTGACGGCACGGGTACTGCGCCTTTTTTAGGCGATGTGGCGGTGACCGACGGACACATCACGATGTTACCCCGCGATACTGAAGTTGCTGCCAGTAAGGAAATAGACATTACTGGAAAAGTCATTGCCCCCGGTTTTATTGACATACACACGCATGCCAGAGTCGATCTTGTGTCACCGGAACGCGCACTGATGAACAACTATTTAACCCAGGGAGTAACAACAGTTGTCATTGGTAATGATGGCGACGGAGCCACGCGTATTCAGAGTCGTTTTGACAAGATCTTCAAGCACGGCGCAGGCACAAATGTGGCTCAACTTGTAGGTCACAGTACGCTCCGACGCCGAGTGATGGACGATACGGGTCGGCCTGCAACGCAGGCCGAAATCGGTGAAATGAAGGCCATACTCGCTGAAGCACTCGACGAGGGAGCCATGGGACTTTCCACGGGGCTTTTTTACGCGGACGGTTCTTACGCTGCAACCGAGGAGGTCATTGAATTGGCCAAAGTGGCCGCAGCGGAAGGTGCGATTTACGAGTCGCACATTCGGGCCGAGAGCTCTCGAGGCGTTGGCGTTCATGCGGCAGTCGATGAGGTTATACAAATTGCTCGTGACGCAGATATTCCAGCGCATATTGCGCATATTAAAGTGTTGGGGAAAGGTGTCTGGGGTCAAGCGGGGGAGATCGTTGAAAAAGTGCGCGAGGCTCGAGCGGAGGGCCTTGAGATTACAGCCGATCAGTATCCGTGGGTGGCCTCTTCAACGCAGTTGAAGAGCGCGGTTGTGAGTCAACAATTTCAGGTGGGTGGTATCGGTGCAATTCGAGAACGTCTTACTGAGCCGGCTCTACGAACGCAGATACTCGCCGACATCGCAGTCAATATCGAGCGACGGGGTGGGCCGAGCAGCTTGCTCCTGGTAGAGACAGAAGATTCGCGATGGAGCGGCCGTCGTCTGGATGAGATCGCTGATGAGCTGGGTCTCACGCCTGAAACCGCGGCAGCCCAGCTGATTACTCAAGGGCTGGCGCGTGTAGTGTCGTTTAATATGACCCAGTCTGATATTGCGACGTTTATGGAGGAGTCTTGGGTGGCTACTTCAAGCGACGGTACTGAAGGGCATCCTCGAAAATTTGGAAGCTTCCCCGAGAAGTACGGCACTTTCGTAAAAGATCGAAATGTCTTATCTCTGGCGGAGTTTGTGCGTTCGAGCAGTGGGTTACCTGCCAAGATATTGGGACTGAGTGATCGAGGCGAACTCGTAACCGGTCAGGTTGCCGATATTGTTGTATTCGATCCAAAGGTGTATGCCGCAAAGGCCACCTTCTCCGACTGGAATCGGCTTTCGGTTGGGGTTGAGTTTTTATTGGTTAACGGGGAGTTTGCGATCCAGCAAGGCACGCTGACTGCCGCTCGTGCGGGCCGTCCGATTAAACGATAAAGTTATTTGCAAGCGCTCGGCCTTACTACTATCTTCAGTAGAACAATAAAATCTTAGGTGTTTTTTCACACACTTAGAACTAGAAGGAGTCAGTCATGTTTCATATTTCCCACAGTTTTTTAAAGTGCGCTCGCGCTCCGCTTGCGGTTGCGGTCGCACTCATCTCCGCGGCGAGTATCGCGCAGGACAGTGATCTTGCGATCGAAGAAGTCATTGTCGTTGGCTCACAGATTAAGGGTGCTTCTATCTCCGAAGCCCTTGCCGTAAGTGTTCTTGACGCTGAGACGATTGAAGCAATGGGCGTCGACTCTGGTGATGAGCTGCTCGCACTTATCCCGGAAAATGGGCAGAACTTTTTTAACGAGGCCGAGAATATTTCAGGTGGCGTAAACTCGGGCCGCGGTGACTTGGGTGCGTTTAACCTTCGAAATTTAGGTACGGGCAATACGCTCGTCTTACTCAATGGTCGCAGGCTGGTTAATTCAGCGACGTATCAGACTGAGGAGGTGGGTGGCAGTTTTGTTCCAGTGAATACCGCTAACTCCAATCACCTTCCGGTTTGGGGCATCGACCGCGTTGAGGTGCTTCGAGACGGCGCTTCAGCGATTTACGGTGCCGATGCAGTCGCAGGCGTTGTGAATACGGTGCTAAAAGACGACTTTGAGGGCTTTAATATTAGTTTTCGTCACTCAGAGTTCGACAATACGCCCAGTACGCGTCAGAGCATCACGGCCGAGTGGGGGCAAGATTTTAACGACGGTCGAACGAACGTGGGTGTCTTCTTTAACTATTACCATCGCGACCGGGTGAGCTCTAACGACGATCCGCGGTGGGCTGATTCCGACTTCAGAAGTAGAATTCCAGAGGATTCTCCTTGGGCCGGCAGCACGTCTTTCAGAAACGACTCGGCAAACGGTCTCTATCCCCAAATGGATGTGCGTACGTCGAGCGAGCCGACCAGTTTAAACGGTGTCATCACTGACACCGCGGGGGAGTTTGAGACCTATGCTGTTGGCGATTCACGTTGCCAATATGCAATTAGTGCGACCCATTGTGGTGCCGTTGACGGTCAGGGTACCTCTCGCTACGACTTGAACGGGAATAATGGCTTTGGGCGAGATTTGGCGTCGGAACTCGATCGGATGAGCGTTTTTGCCAACATCACACACGAGCTCGAAAACGGTGTTGAAAGCTTTACCGAGATTTCCTACTACGAGTCTGACACGAATCTTATTCGTCATGCATCTTCACCCTTTAGTTCGGTGAAGCTGATTATGGGTGCGGACAACCCATATAACCCGCTGGGTAGTGGTCCAGGGCGGCTCTCAGGTCCGGACCTTGACGAGGCAATGGCCGGTGTTCCCGCTGAGGGCCTCGATTTAATTATTGATAACTATCGTTTTGGTCAGGTGCCTCGTGTTGTTGACAACAATGGCGACATGTTTCGAATTCTTCAGGGCCTTCGAGGCTCGCAAGGTGATTGGGATTGGGAGACTGCTTTTTCCTACGCTAAGGCGGGAAAGGACGACATTACTCATAATCGCATCTCCAATAATTTGGCTCAAGAAGCCTTGAATGACTCTTCTTCTGCGGCATTTAATCCATTCGACTCGACCCGCGAGGGCTCGAATATCGATCGTATTTTGGTCGACGTTTACCGTAAATCTGAGACTGAACTCACCACCTTTGACTTTAAGGTTTCCAACAACGATCTCTTTGAGTTGGGTGCTGGATCAGTAGCGGGTTTAATTGGATTTGAGTGGAGAAAAGAAGAGTATTCTGATGATCGGGATCCGCGTCTTGACGGTACCATTGTCTTCACCGACTACCAGGGCAACACCTTCCCCTACGTCAGTGATGTTGTTAACTCCTCTCCCACACCTGACAGTGCTGGAGGACGCAATGTCAGATCGGTATTTGCTGAATTACAGATTCCTGTTTTAGAAAATTTGAACGTCCAGTTAGCAATTCGAAGCGAAAATTACTCGGATGTCGGCGACGGTAATATTTCTGTTGGAAAAGCAGCGTTTGGCTATCGACCCTTTGAACCACTGTTGATTCGTGGATCGTGGTCCGAGACGTTTCGAGCACCTAACTTAGTGACTGTTAACGAAGGATTGGTTGCTCGAAGTAATACCCGAACCGATTGGACCTGTGATTATGTCAATCAGGTCACGGGCGAGGCCTACGATTTGAATTGTCGTAACTCGACTCAGCGTTCCGCACAGGGCAGCGAGTTGCTTACGTCTGAGACGGGTGAAAGTACGTCTATCGGTATTGTACTGGAGCCAATAGAGGGCCTTACCGTAACAGCAGACTTTTGGAGTATTGAGAAGGACGACACGATTGGCCTTTTCGGTGAAGAGAACCACATGATCTTGGATCTGTTCTACCGTTTACAAGCCGGCACGACGGACTGCTCAATGACCTTTAACCCAGCGGTCGTTCGAGACGCGCCCGATGACGACCAAATTGCGGCATTTGCGGAAGCGGGTATTTGTCCTGGTGGAACGGCGATTCGTGTAGATGACGCTTACGCGAACCTTGATAAGAGAACCCTTGAGGGATATGACATTGGTGTTTATTACGAGGTAGACACGCAAGCGGGTAACTTCAGCTTTAGGTACAACGGATCATACCTTGATAAGTTTGAGCAGGAGGCATCAGGTGACGCCGCACTGTTGGTAGCCAGCCAAGCCAGTGGAGCCATACCAGCGAACATTCCTATTGATGGCTTTGCCGACTTGCTCGGCCGCGATGGTAATCAGGAGGAGCGGCACCGTGCCAGTTTGCGCTGGCGACGTGGTGACTTTGGTGCGTCGCTCTCGGGCTATCAAGTCGGCTCCTTTTATCAAAGCGCCTTAACGCTGAGCGACGGAACGCGTTATGTGATTCCATCGATGAAAACTTACGATGCAACGTTTGATTATCGCTTTGACATGGGCGATGCCCGTTCACGGTTGCGTCTTGGTGTGAAGAATCTTACTGACGAGCGAGCGCCCTTAGCCGACCGTTACTTCGGTTATTTTGCTGACGCTCACTCTGACTATGGTCGTTACATGTACGTTGACCTTAGGATGAGCTTCTAAATTTTTTAAGGGCAGGCACACGCCACGTCTTACTGATTTAGGCCTCCGCAAGGGGGCCTTCTAGTCTCTTGGGATACATAAATGCAAGTAGCACACACTTCAAACCAGTCTTTGGCTAAGACTTTGGGGCTCTGGGTAGGGCCTATTTTGTTTGTTGCGATGCTCCTCGCAGGGCAATCACAACAGACGATGCCAGTGGATGCGTGGCTCGTGGCGGCCGTGGGGCTTTGGATGGCCGTGTGGTGGTCTACTGAAGCCGTCCCTGTGGCGGCTACGGCATTTATCCCACTGATTTTGTTTCCGGTTTTGCAGGTGACGCCGGTTAAGGCGGTCGCACAAAGCTACGCGCATCCAACAATTTTTCTATTTTTGGGTGCCTTTATGCTGGCACTTGCGGTAGAGAAGTGGTCGTTGCATCGGCGCATAGCGCTGACGGTATTGTCGCGAACAGGCACCGATGGTCGGAAGCTTATTCTCGGGTTTATGATCGCAGCGTCGCTCTTGTCCATGTGGATGACCAATACCTCAACGGCCATGATGCTGCTCCCCATAGCGGCTTCAGTTGCGGCGATGGTTGCTGAAAAAGCGTCGGGCGCCAGTTCAGAGAGTAAAAGGACTTTCCAAGTGGCACTGCTTTTATCACTCGCCTACGCCACAACTATTGGCGGTATGGCCACGATCATCGGGACCCCACCCAACGTGCTGCTTGCGGGCTTTATTGAAGAGACCTATGGACTGCAAATTGCCTTTATGGACTGGATGTTAATCGGCTTACCCTTGGCACTGGTTTTATTGCCGCTGGGATGGGTCGTGCTTACTCGAATCGCGTTTACGGTGGATATTGCGGAGAGTAAAGAGGCCGGCGACGTTATTACTGACATGCGACGGCAACTCGGTGTGATGCACGCCTCGGAACGTCGTGTTGGTCTTTTATTTCTCGCCGTGGTGTTTTTATGGATGACCCGCTCATGGTTAAACGATTTCTCGGGCCTTGAAGGCGTCAGTGATGCGGGAATCGTGATGGCTGCAGCACTTTTACTCTTCGTGATTCCCGCAGGTGATGGGTCGGGGCAGCGACTCATGGTTTGGGAAGATGTCTCGCGGCTTCCTTGGGGTGTGCTTATTTTATTTGGTGGTGGCCTCGCACTCGCCGCTCAGGTGTCAGGCTCGGGTTTAGCAGTTTGGTTAGGGGAGTCACTCTTACCGGTCGCCAGTCTTGGCGTTTTAGTCCTGATCGTTGCTGCCGCGGGGTTGGTGGTCTTCCTTACCGAACTCACCAGTAATTTAGCCACTGCAGCCACTTTTCTGCCAGTCATTGCCGCAATTGCCGCGCAGTCGGGCATTGAGCCGTTGGTGTTATGTGTTCCGGTTACGCTCGCGGCCAGCTGCGCGTTTATGCTGCCGGTAGCGACGCCTCCAAACGCCATCGTGTTTTCGTCGGGTGTTTTAACCATTCCCGAAATGGTGAGGGCCGGTTTTCTGATGAATCTCATCGCCCTCGTTGCGCTGACGATTCTTGCGACCATCGCGGTACCGTTGGTATTTTGATGTTGCCCAAGATGATCAACCGGGCCCCTGCATTCAAACGGTTGCTGGTGTTTTTGACAGGATTGGCTGCCTTAGTGTTCATAGCCGGCGCGCTGGGACAGACGACTTCGCTAAACCGTGTGTTGTTTGTCGGTAATAGCTACTTGTACTACAACGACAGCCTCCACAATCACGTGAAACGCCTTGTTGCGGAGCGTTATCCTGATACTGAGTCACGGCGTCTCGCTTATAAGTCCTCAACGATCGGTGGTGCCCGATTGAGTCATCACAACATAGATTGGCTATTAAAGCCTGGCCAAATCGGCGTTGATCGGCCTTTTCAAGCGGTCATTTTCCAGGGCGGTAGTTTCGAGCCCTTAACGGCTGGCACTCGGAAGATCTTTGTCGACACGGCGGTGAACTACGCTGAAAAAGTGCGGGCTGTCGGTGGAAGGCCATTCCTGTACATGACCCACGCTTACGTATCGCCCCATCGACGAGCCAAACCGGGAATGATCAATCGTATTAGCGACACCTATAGGTACGCGGGCAGGGAAGCCAAGGCCGAGGTAATACCTGTGGGCTTGGCATTCGAACGATCCTATAAAGAGCGTCCTGATTTTTCGCTTCACATGGAGTTTGACGGTACACACCCAAACCTTCACGGGACGTTTCTCGGCGCCTATGTCACGTTTTTTACACTGTACGGTGATACGGTGGGTAGGCTGGACTACGATTATTTTGGAAGAGTCAGCGCAGAAGAGGTTACATACCTGCAGCGGATTGCGAAGGAAACGGTTGCTGATTTTCGCACTAGGGATATGTGATTCGATTTTGTTAGCATACTGCTGACATTTGCACGTTTGGGAATACGCTATGCTGAATTCGTTAAGACATTGGTACGAGCAAAATCGGATCAAGCCCATACAAGCTGGGCTCGCGATTTCCCGGCTGCTGCGCGACCCCGATGATACGAGTCAGGTATTCAAGGTCCTCGAAGCACTTCGTGGCGACTCTTTGAGCAGAGCACTTCGCCGCATGAGTAGTGATGAGCGCGGGCAAATATTGCTAGAGAAACAGCCTAACATCGTCAAGGCCTTGAATGATCGAGAGGCGCTGGCGGCGCTCCCCGAAGGCAGTATCGGGAGGGCCTATTATGACTTTGTCCATGCTGAAGGTCTGTCCGCTGACGGTCTGATCGCGTCCAGCCATGAGGCGCCTCGTTTCGAAAAAATTGGAGAGAAGCCGCGCTGGTTAGGAGACCGCTTGAGGGATATCCATGACTTGCAGCACGTGATGACGGGTTACGGAAGAGACACCTTAGGTGAGCTGTGTTTGCTGTCATTTATGACTACACAGGTGCCTTCTCGCGGCATCGACTTCATCATTTTCATGGGCCGCACAAAAGGTCAAAAGGAGCAGCCCGGGCTGAACTTGAAAGAGCTCGTCGGCGAGGGTCGACAAATCGGTGAGGCGGCTGACTGGATGCTGTTCACGTGCTGGGAAGATCGTCTGCACGAGTCTCTCGAAAGTGTGCGAGCGGAGTTGGGTTTCAAACCACCAGTCAAATACCGCGAGGCATTGAGGTCGCTTGAGGGCGATCAAATGATTGGTCGATCGGTGGCCGCCTAAAGATTGTCGGTATGCGAGTCACACAGAGACTGGTAGCGCGAGGACATTAAGCCACGCTAACCTGTGGGTGTAGAGTAAAATAAAGGGCGTTAACCGTTTTTGGCGCCAGCGAGGAGAATAAAAAATGAATACGGCAGTGCCAGCACGAGCAAAATTTCACCACATGAAAGACGGAACAGCCGATGATTGGATGATCATAGGCGCCGAAGTTCAGGAATCAGCAAAGACACTGTACCAGCGCATTATTGACCATCTTTTACTTCTGGAGGGTGATTGCGGTGGTTTTCCGGTTGATCGTTTGACGCACTGTCTCCAGACAGCCACGCTCGCGCACAAGGACGGAAAAGACGAAGAGTACGTTGTTTGTGCACTGCTTCACGACATCGGCGATACCTTGGGTCCAGCGAATCATGCAGATATTGCGGCGGTGTTATTAGAGCCTTACGTGAGCCAGGAAAATCACTGGATGGTGAAGCACCATGCGGTTTTTCAAGGATATTACTTCTTTGAGTATCTGGGTCTTGATAAGAACATGCGTGAGCAATACAAGGATCACGCGCTGTATGAGCGGACGATCGAGTTTATCGAGCAGTATGATGCGCCGGCGTTTGATCCCGATGCTGAAACTTACGCATTGTCATTTTTCGAGCCCATGATTCAGCGCGTCTTCGCCAAGCCAAAGCAGTCACTCTATAAGTCTGAGACGTCGACAACGTTTCAAGAGTGAGCCATGCCTGACGAACAGACCAGGCCTTTTTGGCCGTTTCGACCTGTGTCGCTTGTCTGGCAGCGGCGGCTGCGCGTTTGGCATCGGCGCTTAGCCATTATTGCGGCCATTCAGCTGTTGCTTTGGGCGGTGAGCGGCACTTATTTTGCGTTCGTGGATATCACCATGGTGCGTGGCGAGCCTCATCGACTGCCTCCGCGGACTCACACCATCGACTTGACTGCATTTGACTTCCCCGTCACACAAACCAGTCAGCTGACTGTTCAGCCTCGGCTCAGCGGCGAACTGGTGGTTGGTATTGTGGATGAGCGAACGAGTGCTACGAACTGGATGACCATTCGTGGCGTGCCTGTATTGCCACTAACAAGGGAGCAGGTGATCTCCCTCGTTCAAGCCAAAACAGACATTGCTGTTGATGAGGCAGAGTGGGTGACAACGGCCTCAGAGGCTGCTGAATATCGTGGGCGCGAACTACCCTTGTGGCGAACATTTAAGGTGAGTGAGCCATCGCTCGTTGTCTATGTCGACCCCCGATCGGGCGATATTACTGCGATTCGTAATACCGCGTGGCGGATCTGGGACTTTCTTTGGATGCTCCACATTATGGACTACGATGATCGAGCCGATATTGGCACCTGGTTGCTTAGGCTATTTTCAGTATTGGCCCTACTCACTGCCCTTGCGGGTATTGTCCTGTACACGCTTATTCCCTGGCGCCGCAGAGAG
The DNA here is from genome assembly GCA_018666295.1 of Halieaceae bacterium. Taxonomy (GTDB): domain Bacteria; phylum Pseudomonadota; class Gammaproteobacteria; order Pseudomonadales; family Halieaceae; genus Luminiphilus. The sequence goes on along the minus strand of JABIZW010000114.1, from coordinate 5,818 downwards.
TCAGCTTAGATATAAATCAGCGGCCAAAGGTAGGCAAAAAAGACTCCGAAGCCATAAGTCAGGGCAGACCCGATTAAAATACGGTGACTGAATCGACGCAGTCGCATGCACGCAGCTGCTAGGTCGGGCTCAACGGGGCAGGGCGCATTGCGTGCCTGCCATTGCATGAGGGCCGAGACGGTTAATAAGGCGCCTGACGCGAGAAAAAGAGGCCCCTTATTGGCGGACAGCCACATAATACCTGGGAAGGTGGCGGTCAGACCTGCCATTACAGCGCCGGCGCCCACGGTAATGAGGAGCGCCGGTAAGGCGCAACACAGTAATGTCGAAGTGCTGGCAAACAACGACAGTGTTGGGCCGATCAGGGTGCGCCGGTCGATCGGATTCATCCGCCCAGAGCCTCCGCGTTACGTCGAATCGCCGCGATGCGATATCCCGCCCGTTTAGCCAGGGTCTCAATGTCTTCGTCTGAGAGTGATGCCCCTTTATTGACGACAAGGCTCAGTGTCTTTTTGTCGAGATCAACATAAAGCGCAGAGACTTCCTCTCGCTTTCCAAAAATCTTATTCATGGCGACGGCACAGAAATCACAAACAACCCCCAAAACGTCAACGACCACCGGCGCGCCGCCATTTGCAAGTGCCGCGCTGATGTCGTCGGTTGTCGTGATGGCCGGTACTGACATCGTCATAACGTCTTCCTTGGCGTTTTCTGTGGGATGCTCGTGCGATCCATGATTGTGCTCTGGGCCGTGGTTCATCTCATCGTGGTTCATCTCACCGTGGTTCATCTCACCGTGGTTCATCTCATCGTGGTTCATCTCATCGTGGTTCATCTCACCGTGATTCATCTCACCGTGGTTCATCTCATGCTGGGCGTGGTGATCCGTTATCTTCTGATTGTCGTCAGCGAGTACTGGTAACGAGGCGAGTATCACAGTGAGGGTTAGCAGTATGTTTTTCATAATTTTGATCCTAAAAACGGTAAGTAAAGTTGAGCATCGGAGCTGAGTCCGTGACGTTGTAGCCTGCCTCAAAGAGGGCAGGTCCTTTGAAAAAGCGCAGTAAAGGTGTGACGGTTGTTTTGTTATCAAAGTGTTTTCGGTGGTCGACCTCGAGCATGAGCCAGGTATGAAGCTCACCAGTGTCACCGGTGTAGGGCGCCCAACCAACACGGGCGGCATGCATCGAATGATTCCCTAGCTTTCCTTGCTCTAAAAATCGCGCCTCGTAACTGACAAAGAGTGTTCGTGTCTCCCAGTCTGTCATGACGCCGACAAAAGAGGCTGTATCTGAGCCTAAGCCGGCGGCGGAGCGGTCCGTTGCTGTGCCCAACCCACCGGTCAAATACACATTGGCTTGGTAGTTCTGGCCATACCATCGTTTTGCTAACAATGTGGGCTGTATGACGGTGAGTGTGACGTCGTCGTCGCGCTGCCACTCGTGACGCACGCCCACCGAAACGTTGTGACTCAAGGAGTAGTGCAATAGCCCCGCGGTAGACGCTCGATTGGCGGTCTGAATTAAGGTCCAGCCGCCCGTGTAGGAGACGGGTCGTGCGACAGCACTCGCGGATAAAAGTATCCCGAGTACACCAGCCCACATGCGCCATGCGGTCAATGTCACTTTTTGCCTCTCATGACACTGATAAGCTCCTCGATCTTTGCCTCGCGCTCCTCAAGGCTATCGCCTTCAAGCGCGTGCTGAACGCAGGTGGCAACATGATCGTCAAGGATGATGGACTCAAGGCTTGATAAAGCGGCACGCGCGGCCTGAACTTGCCGCGCAATATCAACGCAATAGCGGTCCTCACCGACCATTCGTCGCACGGCTCTCACCTGTCCTTCAACCCGCGCGAGGCGACGATCAACATTATCTCGTGTGGTTCTTCGCATACATCCCTCTCCAGTCAATCTGAACAATACCCCCTAGGGGTATTTAAGTCAAATACCCCTAGGGGGTATTTGTGGGAGGTCCGAGCAGTGGAAGTAAAAAACTTAATTCTGCGCAGGAAAACGCCCGTAAATCGCGCTACATTTACGGAAACGCGAGTGAGGAGAGAGATTGTGTATTCAACAGAAGGCCGTGGACGCCTGTATCCGGATATTGTGGCCACTGTCGGCGACACACCCTGTGTACGTCTGAATCGCACGGGGCCAGACCACGTCACTATGTACGTCAAGGTTGAGTCCTTTAACCCACTGTCTTCGGTGAAAGATCGTCTTGCGCTCAACATCATCGAGGCTGCCGAGCGCGACGGACAACTTCGCCCCGGACAGACCGTGGTTGAGGCAACTTCTGGCAACACCGGCATTGGCCTTGCCATGGTGTGCGCCGCGAAGGGCTACCCGCTCGTGATTACTATGGCCGAGAGTTTTTCCATAGAGCGTCGGCGACTTATGCGTTTTCTAGGCGCTAAGGTCGTTTTGACGCCTAAAGAAGAGCGTGGTATTGGGATGTATAACACTGCGAAAAAGTTGGCCGCGGACAATGGTTGGTTTTTTGCCAGCCAGTTTGAAAATGGCGCTAATGCGGACATCCATGAGTCGACGACCGCACGAGAAATATTGGCTGACTTTAGGGACTCCGCGCTTGATTACTGGGTTACCGGGTACGGTACTGGCGGGACGGTGACCGGTGTGGCGCGGGCACTGCGTTCAGAGCGACCAGACTGCAAGATCGTTTTATCTGAGCCCCATAATGCCCAACTCATTGGCTCTGGCGTGCCACAGGAGCGTCTCGCAGACGGTTCTCCAACGGGAAGTCATCCGGCTTGGGAGCCGCACGTGATTCAGGGTTGGACGCCAGATTTCATTCCAAAGGTGCTTCAGGAGGGAATCGATCAGTCCTTCTTTGATGAAGTACGACCCGTGGATGGGGTTAAAGGCATGGGTATGGCGCAGTACTTGGCCGCCAATGAGGGAATTTTAACGGGCGTTTCTGGTGGGTCGACGCTACTGACAGCGGTTGAAGTGGCCAACGAGGCGCCGGAGGGATCTGTGTTCTTGGTGATGCTCCCTGATACTGGCGAGCGCTACCTTTCCACACCATTGTTTGAGTCAATTCCTGCCGAGATGAGCGAGGAGGAGGCGGCGCTGTTCACGTCAACGCGCGAGACATAAAAAAAGCCGCGACGAGCGCGGCTTTTTCTGCAGTGCCTGGCCCGTTTAATAGCCGCGCAATGTTGCGAAGCGATCTGCGTGGAAGTGATAGTCGCCGTACGACTGTCGACAAACAGCCGCGCGCTTCATAAAGAAACCAATGTCGAACTCGTCCGTCATGCCGATGCCGCCATGCATTTGTACGCCTTCCTCGGTGGCGTTTTGTACCACTTTTGAGCACTTCGCTTTCGCCATGCTGGCAAGGACAGAGCGCTTGTCACTGTCCGTATCGAGTGCTTGCAATGCCGCCAGTACGGCAGACTTGCTGACCTCAATTTCGGCAAAGAGCTGTGCGGCACGATGCTGAAGTCCTTGAAACGTGCCGATTTTACTGCCGAACTGTTCGCGGTCTTTAAGGTACATCACCGTTCGTTCAAACGTTTCAACGGCAACACCCAGCATTTCCGCGGCTGAGCAGGCTGCGGCCACATCAATGGTAAACTCAAGCGCCTCGGCGGCACCACCAAAGGTACCCAACAGCGCATTCTCATTGACGGTGACGTTGTCCAAAGTAATGTCGGCTGCACGCTGACTGTCGACCATAAGGCGAGTTTCAAAAGAGACACCGGCGGTGCTTTTTTCAACAGCAAATACGCTCACCGCGTCACCCTCTGATGTCACGACAAGCAGAAGATCAGCGTGGTGCCCATCAATTACTCCTCGTTTCTGGCCCGAGAGCGTGTAACCCGACTCAGATGCCGTAGCCCTGGTGCTGATACGTGACAAGTCAAAGTGCCCGGTTTCGTCGGCGGCGAGCACCGCTGTCAGCTCTCCCGACGCGATTACGGGCAGGTACTTCTCTTTGAGTTGCTCTGATCCCAGCCGGTTAATCAGACTTGCTGCAACCACTGCCGAACTGAGGAAGGGCGAAAGAGCGAGTGTCCGGCCCATCTCCTCTAGCACCACTCCTGCACCGACGTAACCAAATTCCAGTCCCGAGTAAGCGTCTGGAATAACCACGCCGGGCCAGCCCATTTCGCTCATCTTTGACCAGAGTTCGGGCATGTGATCGTTACCTGAGTCACGCATGGTGCGCAGTGCTGAAACCGGTGAGCTCTCGTTGAGAAATGCTTTCGCTGAATCTTTAAGGAGCTGCTGCTCCTCATTTAAAATCATGACCACGTCAGACCCCTTTAAGCCGGTAAGCCAAGAATACGCTTGGCGATAATATTGAGTTGAACTTCTGTGGTCCCGCCCTCAATGGAGTTGGCTTTGCTTCTCAACCAATTCCTGACTAAGGCTCCTTTTTCATCGGTATCGAAGTTCAAGGCGTCTGTGGATCCGATCGCCATAAACAGCTCTTGACGCAGCTTATTGAGTTCGGTCCCGTACATTTTCAGTATCGAGGATGAGGCACCGGCGCCCTGGCCGGCTTTGGTTTCCTCGGTAATGCGCTCAATGGTCAGACCAAAGGCCATCTCATCGAGCTCAAAGGAAATGGCTTCGGAACGCAGCGAGGTATCGCGAAGACGACCATCGACGGTCCCGCGTTTTGCCGCCGCAAGCTGACCCATACCCTTCATGCCGCCCCCGGCAAGGCCAAAGCCACCAATCATCTCACGCTCATGAGTCAGCAAATATTTGGCAATCTCCCAGCCTTTGTTCAATGTGCCAATCAGCTGGCCCTTCGGGACTTGAACGTTGTCAAAGAATGTCTCGCAGAAGGGGGAGGTACCGCTGATCAGTTTAATGGGCTTCGTGCTAACTCCTTCAGAGGCCATGTCAAACAAGAGGAAGCTGATCCCCTCGTGTTTTGGGCAATCGAAGTCTGTACGTACCAGGCAAAAAATCCAGTCGGCCTTGTCTGCGTAAGAGGTCCACACTTTTGAGCCATTAATCTGGTAGTAATCGCCCATATCCTCTGCCTTGGTTCGCAGACTGGCGAGGTCTGAACCCGCATTGGGTTCACTGTAACCCTGACACCAACGAATTTTCCCATTAATGATGTCGGGAATGTACTGCTCTTTCTGCTCTTGGGTTGCGTAAAGCAATAACGCGGGGCCCAACATATCGAGACCAAAGCTGCTGAGCGGCCGTCGCGCACCAATGCGCGCCATTTCTTCTCGAAGTACTTTGGCTTCGTCACCGGAAAGTCCACCACCGCCGTACTCTGCCGGCCAACGTGGCGCAGTCCAGCCTTTTGCGGCCATTCGCTCGAGCCAGAGCTGCTGACCTTCACTGCTAAAGACCCACTTACGTCCACCCCAGCATTGATCCTCGTCCGATCGCATGGCTTGACGCATATCGTCTGGGCAATTGGCTTCGAGCCACTCGCGTGTTTCTACTCTGAACTGATCTAAATTTTCCATGTATAGCCTTTTTATTAGGTCGTAAACCGCCGGTCATTTTAACGCAAGCGCCGACACTTCCTAGTGTTCCTTGGGTGTTTTATTGTGTCTGTTTCGTGTCATGTTATGACATATATAGTGCTCAAATTAAAGGTGCATCACGCCCTGCGCATCAATGATCAACATAGCCGGGGAGATGGTCATTCAATAGGGAAAGGTCATTGCTACTGACTTAGGATTTTACCGACGCCCTCGTGCAATTTGCTGGATGGGCTGTGCCTTGACTGCCGGTGTACGCATCGCCCTAATTTGCTTGATGCTCAAAAGCGTAAAATGGTGGCGCATAAAAAAGGCGGCCATTGGCCGCCTT